>NZ_JBLZIO010000027.1:0-45496 GCF_048553315.1 Legionella sp. ST3F1
ATTTCAGTTTTGTATTTCAATGGCATGTCCGTAAGAAGCCACCAAAATTTCCCATTATTTACACCGGTTGAACATTAGGAGCATGGTTTACAGCGTGCTTTTAATTCGCTTTTAGCCAGAAATCTTAATTATTTCAGCGACTAGAGACACAGGAATTATTTTTTTCAGTAATTCCTGTGCTAAGTCACACCTTTAAAAAAATAAAGGAAGAATAATGGTGAAAACAAAGCAAGAAACCTTGAGGAAAACGAATTTAATCGACAGTCCCTTTTTTAAAGTGGTTGCAAAGAATTACCTGGACTACTTAGGGAATAGCAATCCTACCCACAAACAGCTAGCTGAAATCCAGGCCTTACTTTCCAATACCTGGATACGACTTCCGATTTGTTTCGACCTACGGTTAAGTGAGCAGGAAAAACAGTGCCTGTATCTATCCGCACAAGGTAAAGAGGTGAAAGAAATAGCTGCGTTTTTAAAGGTATCCACCCGAAGAGTGACTCAGCATCGGCAATCCATCTTTCAAAAATTGAATTGTAAAAATATAACCAGTGCAATTATTGTCGGGCTGCGGTTTGGGGTAATCAAAGCTGAACATCTATTAGACGAAAAGTAGATTGCTTGGGTAGATGGCAAATTCCAGATGGGGGAGATGTAAGATGTGAATCTTGATATAAATTTTGTTGTACAACTATTTAAAATAAGTAGGACATTTGGCGTATTAGGACAATAAAACGATGCTTTATTAAGCATAATCCTGCTATATTCTGATTAATAAAAAGTAAGATTATTAATCATGAAATGGAATTGGCAGCTTGAGAATTGGCCTAATTATACCTGAATCAAAAATAATTGTTGTTGCGGATACAGCAGACGCAATGCCATCTCATCGCCCCTATCCACCGCCATTAGGGATCAATCTAGCACTGGACGAAATTCAAACGTTTAAAGGCGTGTTATTCGATTCTGATGGAGTAAATGCTGGTCAAAAATGATTTCTCGAAAAACCGATCTGTAAGGTGAAATTAAAGTTGGATATTCTTTTGGATTAGGAGCACTGGATTTATGTCCGATAAAATTGATGAAAAGGAGTTACCATTTAAATCGGTTCTTGATCAGACTGATGATGTCGTTATCATCACCGAAGTTGAACCTCTCAATGAGCCATTTGGTCCAAAAATTCTTTATGTTAACAATGCGTTTACAACACTTACTGGGTATACCCAAGAGGAAGTTCTAGGTAAAACACCCCGTATTTTACAAGGAGATAAAACGGATAAAAACACGCTAAAACGAATTAGGATCGCTTTGGAAAAAAAAGAAGCTATCCATGTTGAATTATTAAACTATGCTAAAAATCAAACAGAGTATTGGCTCGATTTTACTATTATCCCTATTAAAGATAGTAAGGGGAGGATTCAGTATTTTGCTGCGATTGAACATGATATTACTGAGCGAAAAAAACTGGAAGATGCAAAGGCTATGCTTTCTGCTCTTGTTGAGTTTTCAGGGGAAGCAATCATAGGAAAAAACTTGGAAGGGATCATACAAAGCTGGAATGAAGCAGCCAGGAATCTTTACGGTTACACGGAAAAGGAAGCCATAGGTGCTAATATAAAAATGCTATTTCCTAAGGAGAGGCAGGGAGAATTTCAAGATATCATGGATAAAATGGTTAAGGACGAACCCATTAAGGGCTTTGAAACAGTCAGAATGCATAAAGAGGGTCATATTATTCCCGTTTCTCTTACGATAGCGCCAATAAAAAATGCTCGGGGAAAGATAATAGGCGCATCAACAACTGCTCGAGATATTACCCAACAAAAAATAAACGAAGAAAAATTAAAACACCTTGCGGAGCATGATGTTTTGACAGGATTGATTAATCGCCCACTCTTTGAAGATCGCCTGGTTCAAGCACTGGCTATTGCAAAAAGAACAAATTGTAATATGGCCGTTTGTTTTTTAGATATCGATGGTTTTAAAAATATTAATGATACTTACGGTCACGATATAGGCGATTTGGTATTGTGCACGGCAGCTCAATGCATGCAAAAATGTATACGGGACATTGATACCCTGGCACGGTTTGGTGGAGACGAATTTGCATTAATATTGTCCTACCTCAATGGAGAAAAGGATGTTATTAAAATAGTGAAGAAGTTAATTCGTTTATTCTCAAAAGGATTTTTGATTGAAAATTATAACCTCAAAGTTACTTTAAGTATTGGTATTTCATTGTACCCCAGAGATGGCATGAATGATCTTCTTAAGAAAGCGGATGCTGCGATGTATTATGTGAAAAAACACGGCAAGAATAATTTTATTTTTTTCAATGCCATTGATAAGGACTAATTTAGGTTGGTATTATTTTTCCTGAAATTATGGATAAACATTCTAGTGACATTTTCTGTGAATAGACAAAATAAAGGGATTACAATAAGCTTCAATTTTTAAAGAGGAGCTTCTCATATGAGTCTTACAATCTCCTATCTTAAAAATCATCCTCACGTAATTCCTGCTCTCGCAAGGATTTGGCATTCTGTTTTAGGACGTGTTTGGGTGCCAGACATTCCTATCGAACGTGTCGAGCAGCGTTTTCGTGATCATTTAAACGATGTCTTATTGCCAATGACCTTTGTTGCTTTTGATGGAAATAAACTCGTAGGTAGTGTTTCTTTGCGTGAAAATGATGGAATACAGCCGCATTTGGTGCCCTGGCTTGGTTCTCTTGTGGTCGATAGAGCCTATCAAAAAAGGGGTATTGGAAAAATGCTAATTGATGTCACCAAGCAAAAGGCCATTGAATTAGATTTTAAGACATTGTACCTGTTTACTTTCGATCCAACACTTCCTGCTTATTATGTGCGGCAGGGATTTAATAAAATAGGTATGGATGAATTTAGAGGGCATCCTGTCACCGTGATGGAAACATCGCTGTAAGCCGTTATTGGCTATAGTCACTTGCCTTGTTGAAGCAGGGATTGCTCCACCCCAAAAATCCGCAGCAACCTCGTTTGCAAATCGCCGAATTCTTCTTACAGGGGTATGGAGTTCTTTGAGCTGAATGATTAAATCTTATGCTATCATTTACTATGTCTTATTGATTATATCTCTTGAGGCCAAGGATCGGTAATGAGCGGACATGAAAAACAAAGACATTCAACATTTCAAAGAAGACGCTAAAGCCATTTTGGAAGCAGTTCCGGATTTGTATCTTATTTTATGCCCCAAATTGAATATTGTTGGTGCAAGCGATGCTTATCTTAAAGCCACGATGCGGATACGAGAGGAAATACTGGGACAACCTATCTTCGATATTTTTCCTGACAATCCTGATGATCTGTCGGCAACGGGTGTCACTAATTTGCGTTACTCTTTAAATCGGGTATTAGAAGACAAAATTTGTGATGCGATGGCTATACAAAAATACGATATTCGACGCCCTGCTGCTTTAGGCGGAGGGTTTGAGGAAAGATACTGGAGTCCTATTAATTGCCCCATTCTGGATCAAGATAACCGTGTAAAATACATTATTCATCGAGTCGTGGATGTAACCACATTTATTCATCAGCAAGCGCATGACGCTCAATCAAAAACGATGGAAATATTGCAAAGTCATGAGGGGCAGGTTGGTTTGGAAATCATGGAGAGAGCTACTAATATTCAAGAAATTAATAAAACGTTGCAAGAAAGAGAGGGGTATAATTCGGCTTTTTTATCTGCTATTCCTGATGCAATGATTTTAGTGAATCGAGACGGAAAAATTGAATTTAGTAATACTCAGGCAGAAGTCATGTTTGGCTACACCAAAAAGGAATTATTAGGACAGGCAGTCGAGTTATTAATGCCTGAAAATGCGGCTAAAATACATCCTCAGCATCGTGAGGATTATTTTAATGCACCCCGTGTACGTCCCATGGGGCTTGGCATGGAGCTTCAAGGAAAGCGAAAAAATGGGGAAATATTTATCATTGAAATTAGTTTAAGTCCGTTGCAAACCCCTCAAGGAGGGAGTGCTATCGCTATTATCCGCGATGTAACGCTGCGAGTTGAACAAAACAGATTATTACAACAGAAAGAAAAGTCTCTCAGAGAATTGTATGAAACGGTTGAGAAAGAAAAATCGCAACTTAAATCGATTAATCAAAAGATGTTTACCATTACACAATTAAGTGAAACTTTTCTTGCTTGCAACACAATTGATGAAATCCTGGAGTCCTTCTCATCGTTTGCTAATAAAATTCTGGGTTTCTCCAAGGGGGCTTTATATCTAATGCATAATTCACGCAACTATCTGGAAAAAAAAATTACATGGGATGATGTAAATCACTATCCAGTGATTTTTTCTTCCAATGAATGTTGGGCTTTAAGACGAGGCTGTATTCATGAAATCAGTGAAGTACAACCCGGGGTTGTATGTCGGCATATCAAAGAGATGAAACAAGAACAGCAAGCATCTTTGTGCATACCCTTAATGGCTCAAAATGAAATACTGGGTCTGTTATTTATTAACAGGGATTCCAACGAACAGAATACGTTAATTCCGGTGGTTGCAGAAACAGTCTCACTAGCGATTGCAAATATCAGATTAAAAGAATTACTTCATTCCCAGTCTATTCGTGATCCACTTACCGGCTTATTAAATCGTCGCTTTCTTGACGAATTTATGATCAAGCAAATAGGGCAAGCAAAACGTACCAAGACAACGTTGGTATTTATTATGGTTGATATTGATAATTTTAAAGCAATCAATGATAGTTTTGGCCATGAAATAGGAGACTATGTATTATCTCGCCTGGGTAATTTACTTCCGTCTTTGGTTCGGGAAGGTGATTTGGCCTGTCGCTACGGTGGTGAAGAGTTTTTAATTGTTATACCGAATTGCGATCCTAAGAATGCAAAACTCTTTGCTGAAAAAATTCGAAATAAAGTGAGCCGAATGCGGATTGTGATTGAAGAACGGGTCTCTAATATTGCTATATCACTAGGAGTAGCAATCTATCCAAGTGATGGTTCTTCATTGAAAGAGTTAGTCGATGCAGCCGACCAGGCATTATACGCAGCTAAAAGACAAGGTAAAAATAAGACAATTATATTCACTGAAATTAATAAATAATAATTCAGATTGGTTATTTTGACAGGGTCTGCAAGGTAAGCAGTTAACAACTTAAATTTAAAAATTCCAGAGTCAAGACTGTTTTTTTAATATTTATTTGTTTATCATCACCAACGCATAGTTCTTTTTTTATTTTCTTATAAAGTCTGTGGATAATTCTTTGGTCTTCCCGTCTATTTTTTAGAAAAAAATACCGTTTAATAATTCAAAAGCCTTATTTTAAAAGGGTTTAATAAAACGCTTTAGGGATTGTTGTTTTTTTATCTTATCCACAATATCTGTGGATAAGCGTGTGTATAGAATGCTAAATCCTAATGAACTAATACAGTTATCCATGTGCTCAATTACTTAACACGGTTCTCATAGTTAAGAACACGATGAGGTAGCTGGAAACCCCTATCCAACATTCCTAGTACTCCCAAGGTGGTTTAGGGGTAGTTGGGTAAGCGGTGGGTGTCTGTGTTTTTTCAACCTTCTCGGTTGTTTGATCGCCTAGTTGTTCTTCATTCTGCATGGCAGACTTTGTCTTGTAGGCCTTTTCTTTTAATTCCGGGTTTAAAATTTTGGGATTTAATCCGTGAAAATCAGTGCCGTCTAATTCTTCGACGTTCCGAGCAAAGCCATAGGTTGGGAAAAAATAATTGAGTGCGGGCTCTAACGTAGAAGGTAAGACGTGTTCGGCAAGGATATGACCATTGTGCGAATTGGCGAAATAAACAGTCGTTGCTATACAACGTTGAGTTTGCGGATTTATTTCGGCACCAAAACCAGCCCTTGCGTTATTCATGTCGCCGGTGTGGTAAGCGCCTATTATTTGGCCCTGGCCATTTTTGACTAACCCGATACCTAGACCCCAAGTCACCTGTTCTCTATCGCTTTCAGAAACCCTGACCTTTTCAACCAGTTTATCTTCTGAATAGGGGAAGAAATCGTTGATCATCGAATAAATGGGTTCAATAGGCCTGAAGGCATAATTCAATTGGTCGTCATTGATCCAGGCGGTTATGAATTTGGCATACTCTTCCGCTGTTGTTCTTAGACTGTTGGCGGCGACAGGTTTCGGGCGGCCATAGCTACTGTTGGGCATATTTAAAGCCCGCGGCCCAAATACGTATTCTCGAGCTAATGTTTCCAGATCCACACCGGTCAGTTCTTTAATTGCTCCTTGCAGGCAGTCAATACCAGGTCCTGAATAGGCGTAATATTTACCCGGTGGAAACTGAAATTTAAATGGTTCTTCATCCGTGATATGTAACCCAGTTCTATGGGATAGTACCATTTCAGCGGTCAAGCGTTTTGCCTGATCGTTCTGGTTCGGGAGAAATCGCTTGAGGAAGGGGTTCTCGTCATCTGGAATTATTTGTCCCTCTGTATCCCGGAACAGAGTATACAAAGGCGTTTTTAAATCAAATTCAGTCTTAAATTTCCCCAGGAATGCAGAGCGCTCTCTGTTGATTTTATTCATTTCGATTAGTTTTAAGACCAAATAAGCAAAGACGGGTTTACTCAGCGAAGCGGCCTCAAAAATTGTTCCGGGCCTAACAGGAGTAGGGGAGGATTCTTCTGTGCCAAGCGTTTCTCCTATGGGCATCGTAAAAATACCCCCATTTCTACAAGCAGCAACAGCTGCTCCCTTGATCTTGCTTGATCTCATTAAATGGTGAGTCGACTCGCGGGTAATTCCATTAACCTCATCGACTTCCTGAAGTTGAATGGTGTCTTCAGGTTCAAATTTTTCGGTAGACATTGTTTAGCTCAAGCTTAAGTGTTTATTTATTATACTATATCTTCTCTGGATCCCGGTAACGTATCCATAACGCCAATGTGATGATGATATTTTTATAATAATTAGTTGATATTAAAAAGAGATATGGCAAACTTCGCTTTTTTAAACGAGGATGTCTTAACATGAAAAAAAGTTTTGTAGCAGCTTGCCTGATTATGTTGGTTCCAGTGATTTCTTTTGCGAGCATTAACTATAAGAATACCTATTGCGGTAATGAAAAATATTTAGGAAACCCCAAGACAAAGCGGCCACATCTGCACTGCGGCAAGGGTTTTATGTCTTATAAAAAACCGAGCGGTGACCATACGGTTATAACTGGGCTGGGTGATTGCAAACGAACAGATACTGTTTTTGATGATATAAAAGCGAATCGAACTGCATTTGCAAATTATACTGCGATTTATAATGCCCTTGTAGCCTACCATCAAAGTGGTTGCCCAAATCAATAATTACCCGGTTAAACCGTTAAGGGAGTGAGTGTTACTCCCTTGATGGTTGTTAGAAAAGCGATTGCAAGTGGGAACGGGCTGCATCCGTCACTTCATGGGCTTCTTTGGGGACAGGCATAGGCGCTTTGGGTTTAAATAGACTATCGCAGGCAACGCCCGCAGTAATAAGGCTCGGGAAAGCGGTAGTCGCTGTTAGTGTAGGCAAGGCTGTCTCTGTTGATCCCAGAAAAGGTGCGATAAAAAGAGCGGGATAATAGGAGCACAGTGTTAAGCCAATTCCATATCCTATTGCACCTGCAAATAAAGTGATAATTGCCACAGCAGCAATTTTTAAAACAATATTGAGAAAAGGATGCGCCTCTTCTTCAAGAATGAGCTGAGTATTAGCAATAAATTCAGTAATGGATTTTTCTTTATCTAATCCATTGATAATCGATTCCTCAAGTTGCTCCAAGGCAGCTTGCAATTTCTGCTTTTTATCCTCCGATAAAGGGTCCATTTCTTTGGCATACTTTATTTTTGCCTCGCTCCACAAGGAAAGACGTTGCTTATTAGCTAACTGTTGTTGCTTCGCAACCTCTTCGACTTGTTGGCGTAAATCTGAATTCATATCGTGATGGGCTACAACGACGTGTTTGCTAATTCCCTGAAGTGGCAATTGAGAAAGTGTTTGCATCGCTGGGAATTTGCTCGTGCAGTATTGAACTGTTCCAAGCATCATTAATGGCGTAGTAGGGTTTTCTTGGAGGAAAGCATTGATAGCTGACTGGATTTTCTCTATTTCTATGGGTTGGTTTAAATCAATGCAGCAAAATCCTATTTTGCCCTCGTCATGCTCGACAGTGATGATACTTCCTTGCAATCGGTAATGTTCTAAAAGCCAGGTACTTAATAGGTTATTTTCAAGGTCTTGAAACGCTGTTTTTGTTGGCGTTCCACTGGCAGTGGTTAACCGTTTAAAAAAAGAAATTTGTTCTTTACCCATGCTGGTTCCTGGCAAATTTTGCCTAGTGTATTGGAGTTACATTAACGGAATCTTAAATAGGATTTTCCATTGAGCTAAGTCTTTATACGGAACGAAAGGGCACTGAACAAAACGTGCCTCAACGTTCCCATGTCTGGTTTTGAGGCAAGGAAGTAACAGGGTTATTAGGGTTATTACAAGAACTCATTGTACCTGTTGTTACCCATATTCAATGTGTTTGCCTTTGGTAATTTCATAAATAACTGACTTCACTTTGAAACGCCGGTCAGCGCTTAAACTGTTTGCCAGGGTCATATAAAGTGAACCATCCATTGAAAACACATGGGAACTAACGCCACCAAAAGTGGGTATTGTTTGAATGATGGCGAATTGTCCCTCTTTCCATTGATATAAAGGAGATTGCAAGGCGGGGCTTGGATTAGTGTGATTACCGGTAATAAAATTAATCCGGAAAAGGTAGTGCTCATCCCTTAAAGTGAAATAACTAAAATGTCGTCCTCCTTCGCCTTGCAAAAGTTGATAGGGATTAAATTTTTTTCCATCCCACTGATAGAGTATCGAATCTGTTTTAATGTTGGCGTACGCGAGATAAAATTTATTATCCAGCATAAAAAATTCAAAGCCTCGCCCGCCATCACCTTTAAACTGTTGATACAGATTAAATTGAGTCCCATCCCACAAATAAAGGGATGACTGCTTCAAGTGATCGGCAAAGGCCAAAAATAGTTTGTTATTAATAGAGAAGGCTTTAAACGAATAACCCTGACGGGATGGAATGGTTTGAAAAGGAACAAATTTTTTACCATCCCACTCGTAAATCATGGAATTAGTTTCTTGAGGATGGCCTTTGTTTTCGGAAGTACCCCCTCCATTTGCAACCGCTAAAAAGTGCCGTTGGCCAATATTAAAAGAGTACCATTGCTGCGCACCGTAAGTTAAAAATTCTTGTACGGGATAAAAATAACGCCCATCCCATTGATAGAGCATGGAATAAGTATGCAAATTAAAAGGAGGATGAGGACCTGAGTGTGCACTGGCAATCGCTAAAAAAGAATTTTTGCCAATCGAAAAAAAAGTAGCTGATTCATTACCATGTCCGGGGATGCGTTGGTATTCACGGAATTGACTACCTGCTTTCTTGAAAATGATCACATCAACATCGGCGTTACCTCCGTCCATCTTGGCAGGGGTGTCAGGGATGTCTTCAGCGAACTGGGCTACTGCAATGTAGTACTCATCCTCCAGAGTAAATGGTGTTAATTGACGAGCGCCAGTTGTTTCCAGGTATTGGATAGGAATCAATAGTTGTTCTGCAAAAACCGAAGTGGAAAAGCCAATCAGTAAATAGGTCATTAACCATTTGATTATTCTCATAATATCCTAATTATTTTCTGTTACTCGAAAATATCAATGTGAACTGGCATAGCCAAGAAGAGTGAATCATTTATTTCAAAACATTTAAAAAAATATTTTTTAATTAAATAGTTCTATCACAGCAAAGTCTCCGCATCAATTAGCAGAATTTTTTCATTGTCAGTTCGACTCCATAATATTCACATAAGAAATACGTAATATTGCGATAATAAATTAGTCATACAATTTATATAGAGCAACGCACTTTGTTGTGGTGTTGAATGCACGTATTTTCGGCAATGCAAGAGCCTTATACCAAGGTTAAGGCTACAGTTGATAAGTTTAAGACCTTAGGGTTATCTAAGAAGTGCAATGCGATTCGACATACGTTGACGATGTTGTTAACTAATCCTGAGATTATGTCTGAGCAACTTGCTGAAAAGTTGTTGCCTTCAGCAAGAGGGGTACCTTACCACATCGATTCCTCTGATCCCGAACAAGTCGTTGTGCTCAAAAAAGCAATCAATATGTTGTTCAATATTGAAAAAATGCTACAAGAGCTTGAGCAAATCAATCTGAGTGAAACAGCAAGCCTCACAGAATTGGTAGCACTTGCTCCAAAAATCGCAAGAAGTCTTTATTGTGTGATTAATCAAGTGTATGAGGCGATCCAATTAATCAATCACTCAAACGCCTCTGTTCAAGCCATTTTGGGCCCTCATTTTAATCAGCTTAAACAAAAAATGGCTCCACTATTGGAGCAGCTAGGACAATTTACACCCCGTGGTGCTCTTTTAGATCAACCTTGGGGTGAAGTGTTTGGTAAAGCAGTTGAGCTTTTACCCAAAGAACAGATCACCTCTGACGAGGTAAGTTTCAATGCTCTGGGGCAAGCTGTTTTTAATATTCCAGACTATTTTAAGCAATTACAAACCATGCTTGAAAGCGGCTCCTTATTCCCTGAGCCAGACTTATCTATAGATCCCTCTAATCCTGCCCTTTTAAAACAAAAGGAAAAAAGAGAAAAAGAAGCGAATGCCTTTGTTGCCAATTTGGATAGTATGGCCGTTAAAACCTGGTCCCAAGGACTCGGTATTGAATATGTTGCTGCGATTGGGCGGTTGGCAGGTTTCTTAAAAGATCATACGAAGACTTTAGTCCAGACGGCCATACCAACCTCTAAGGCAGCCTACTTAAGACTCGAAGAAGCCTTACTTAATTTTAAACGCAAAGTACTACCAGCTATCATAGATGAGTTGGAAGCGCTTGAGATAACGATGGGTTTAAAACCTGGCCTCTTGGTTGAGCCAGCGTTAAGTGCAGCAACGACTTATTACAATAAATTGATTGAAACCCTTACTACTAAAATTGAAGAAGCAAGGGTTAAAGCGGATAACGTCGGTGTAAAGGCTTTCTTATATGTAACTGAAAAAGATGAAGATAAATTAGAGTTAGGCACGAAATTCGAAGTAGGGGAAGAAGTCGCTCACTTGATTGATGAGACCTTCGTAGCACAAAGGATAAGTCGGCAACATGCGAGACTCGATGCAGCAAGAGAAAGGATGTATGAGGTACAAGAGATTGCCAGGGCTGCGGAATCATTTTTTGCAAAAATTAGTACGCGACCTGAAAAATTAACTATCCAGGATAGACAAGAATTAGCCTTCCTTTATCAGCAATTCCAACCTCATATGAGGGCTAGAGATCCCCGATTGGATGCGGAAATTGTAAGTTACCTGAATTTAACAGAGCAAGAAAAAGAGCGCTTGTCTCAGGGAGCAGCAAGCGCTTCACCAGAACCTGAGGAACAACCCTTTCTTAGAACTGTCGGTGACTATGGTTTACGGTTGGTTGGACAGACCTTATTTGACAGGATTTTAAAACAAGACACGGCAGTGATGAATGCGATAAACAGAGAAATAGCTACCGTAGCAACGCAAATAGATTTAATTCAATCCAGCCAGGCTCAAGTGAAAGCGTCCTCCTATGAGAGAATGGGTAAAAAAACTACCCTTGAAGAGATTTCTGATAGCAATGGGTTAAAGCCAGTCACCACTGCCGAAAACTTATCGTCTGGACAACTCAACAAAAAAATGGCTGATTTGGATGATCAACTCGATGAATTGGCACAAGCAAGAAAGGCATTTTCAACGTTTATTGATACGCTCAATGAAGTCGCAAAAGGAAATAAACCACTCAGTGGCGTGGATGCAGAGACTAAAGAGCAATTGCGGAAACACTATGCTCAATTCCAAAAATACCTCTTTCCTGAAGAAAACGAGTTTCTCCTCCAATGGGATAAACAAATAGTGCAAGCCTTGATGCAGGATAAACCTCAAGTCGACGGTATTCGTCCAGTGACTACTGGAGAAATAGTGGAGCTTGAAAAGGTAATCGCTGCTAACATGGCCGCTATTCAAAAGCGTTTTGAACAATGTAAGGAACTCTATTTTCAACAGTTACAAGAAAAATTAAAAGAAAGACCAGCATCTCCCATCATTTTAAAGCCTTCACAGGACTTGTCCAAAGGCACTCTCCTTGCGCAAGCTAATGCAGCAAAACTCTCAGGAGAATTTGATAAGTCCATACAAAAAGCAATCGAATTTTTGCAAAAAAACCTGGCTGCCGAGGTGGCTTCAGGCCTCCGTCAGGTACCCGGCCTTCCCTATCAAATAGAGGCTAATGATGCTTCTGTAACTGTTTTTTATAAAACGGTATTTAATTATTTTTATAGTTTAATTGATAACACGATACAAAAAGCAGTTGGTTTTTTGAGAGACAATCTTTCTACTGGATTAGTAGCAGAACTGGGCCTTAGCGATACTGGGGGAGTAAAACCCTATCAACTAAAGGAAACGGATTCAAGTCAAGTCTCCTTGTACAAAAATGTAATTAACTCGCTTTGCTACTTAAGAGACGCTGTCGTTGCAGTTGAGAAGCAGGCAGGGCATCAATACACCGAAGGCACCTTATCAAGAGCTCTCTTTTTAGGCCAGACCGGTTTAGGGCTTGCTTCACCAGCTAAAAATATGGCTGGGGCTCTTGCTAATGTCGCCAATAATCCGCAATTTGCAGCGCTTGTCAAAATTTTACCTAAGGAGCTCGCTGAGTTTTTTGAACAAGCGAAGTTAACGACTGCTGAAAAGATGAGTGAGGCTGTCGCAAAAGCCAAAGTTGATCCACGATTTGCCGTTATGTTGCAGGATATCCCTAAAGAGGTAACCGAGTATTTGCAGCATACGGATGATCCATGCCTCATACCAAAAGTTGTTGATTGGCTAGAGCATAGGCTCCTTAATTTTTTCGAGAATACCCCTGTTGAACAACTTGAAGCCCGTTTTAACGAGTTTGAGCAAGACTTCATTCGCTTTATCCAAGACCTGGAGGCCAAGGGTGTAACCAAAACTCCCGTGACCGAGGATGGCGTTTTAGTCGATAAAATTTTAGTTGCTTTGCATAAAATCAAAGTACAAATAAAAGTAGAAATGGGTGAAATCGACAATCTGCTTGGTGACCAATGGAGTGCTCCCAGAGGACATGAAGCTGAAGAACAAGTGGCCGGTGATTTACAAAAACTGGATGCCTGCTTAGCGAAGTACACTAAATCAGGTACACCATTGACTCATCAGGATCAAGAAACGATCAAAGAATGCTATAAGGAATTACAACCCTACCTGGCCCAGGTGGATAAAAATTACTATACAAACGATTTATTAAACGATTCTCCGAATTATGAGCAAGTTTTACGGAAAATTTTAATCCAGGATAGAACAAAACTTATTGCAGCAATTAAAGAAAATGGAATAAACAGGATTTTTCATTATGTTCTTTCCGAGGGTACACCAGCACTTAAAGGAGTAATGGGCGCACTGACTGCAAACATTATTGCCCAATCTGAGCCAGTAGAAATGACTGTGGAAAAATCAGATGCCATGAAGCGTGAGGAGGCTCTGCAAGAAATCATTAAAGGTGTTAGGAGCTTCCCCACTCCTGCAAAAGATAGTCCCGAGGCTCGCCAAATTGCGCAGGATAAGGAAGTATTAATCTCCGCGCTACAAGGTATGGCTCCGTTTCTAGTGAAAGTAACTCCAACACCGAAAGACGTACAAAATCTTCTAAATGCGGTAAAAGAAGTTTATGCGGCATTATTCAATGTTGGCGTTGGAAGTCGCGAGTTATTTCTGGAAAAAATGCAGGACTTCCGTGTTGCTTGGGAATCCGTTGTTTTGCTCGCTGATGAGGCTGAATTTTCACTGGGCTTAAAACCAGGTGTTCTATCGTCTGCTCTTAATGACCCGGTTGAGAAATTCTATCGAGGGTTTATTACGAGCGTCAAAACAAAATATTCCGATCAGGATGTTTTAAAATTACTAGGTGATCTGAATCCTATTTCAATACGGATTGCTAATGAGGAACGGCGATTAAAACATCTCGAAGAAACTGCTGGTTCTGAAATAACTGCAACTAGAAAAATGGAAATCAGTATCTCACGAGAAAGATTAGCTTATTTAGCAGAATTAAAATTAGAAAAAGAAGCAGACAAGAGCAAACGATTCGAGCAATTTAAGCAAGTTAACTACGAAAAAATCATCAACGAAGAGATCCTCCCTTTAGTGAATCAAAAAATGGGCGTTTATGCCAATCAATTCTTTCAGGATGTGCGCCTGTTGTATGATGAACGTAGAGAATCAATGTTGCAAGATATCGATCTGGGCACATCCGTTGAAGCAGCTATTAGAGAAAAAATAAATAGTGTATTCGGAGAATTGATGACTCCCAGCCCAGAACAATCACCAGGCAATCCCCTCCAAACAATTAGAAAAACCTATGCACAACTTAATGCCGATTATCAGGCGATTCAAGAAATAAGAAAGCAATTTGAAAGCGCAAAAAATAATCCTCTGATGAAGGAGATACTTGTCAAATTTGATGCTTTTGAAGAAGAAGTAAAAAATTTTGCCAATAAGGAATTTCCAAGGGGTAATGAATCTGAACAAGCCGCTCATAGGGCACAGCTGCAAGAGCACGCCCTTTTCGTAAGATCATTTAGAGATAGATTGGGCAATTATCAATTACTAGTTAATAAAGAAAACCTGCACAACTATGAGGAATTGCAAGGCGAGAAACAAAATTTACTTGATAAATCGCCAAGAGAGAGAAATGCAGGTATGCAACAAAAGCTCGCCTACCTGAATACTTATGAAAAACGTCTGGTAGAAAAATGTGAGCAGGGTAGTCGGCATGAGGTTGCTGGGGACATTAACGCTTTTGTTAAAGCACTTAATCTTTATGATGCCTTAGTTGAGGTTTCTGGAAATAACAGAAAGTTAATGGCCCAGTTACAGGAAGAGATAGCTAAATTAACTAAGCCAACTGATAGAAATAAATTAGAAATAAAAAAACAGCAATTAGCTATTGCACAAGATATTGAAAATATTATTGGACACCCTGAGATGCCAATAGAACAAAAAATCAAGATCTTAAAGCAATTCATGGTTAATGACAGTCAGGACAACAAAGCAGTTTATACGGGAGATTTTGGTAAAGTAATTCAAGAAAATTTATCTGTTGTGAATAAGTTTAGTGCCGTAGAAGAACGTAAATTTTCTTTTTTCTCAAGTCACAGCTCAGGAAGCTATGTGAGCAATATAACTCCAGAAACCTTGCTACCCAAAATAGAGAAAAAAATAGCCGAGTTTGAAGGTAAAAATGACAAATCAAGCACTCATAAAAGAGAGGTACTTAAAGCAGCTCAGCAAATGTTACGTGATGGAAGTGGAAGCAGGGAAGAACTGGCTCAAGTGATCCGTAGATACCCTGAATACGATTCAGGAATTGGACCAAGTGACACAAAGAAACTTGCCCAACAGGCCATGAGTTGTTTAGAAACACAGGCAAAACAGGCTGGATTAGGCTCCTGAAGCAAAAATAGGTCAATATTCTTCAGCGGGCAGTGGTTGGAATATTGCGCGCTATTTTTGTTTTCGCTACGAAGTGTTAGCCAAGTATTGAGGGGACCTTGTTTACCAGATAAATATAACCGCCAGTCCATGTTATAGGAACTCCGCTGATAGTCACGACAGGTTCTACAGGAATACCAACCAAATTTAATCCTGGTGAAGAATATAGAAAAGAATCAACGTAGGTTGAGTCAGCGCATTTATTAAATAATTGCGGGAGGCCGGGGTATAGTTGTTGTAATTGGGCATAGCTGTTAGAACAGATAGACGTAATGGCATTGCGTATTGAAAGGGGGTTGAAATTATTGGAGATGCCTAGAAACGTTGCATTGAAGTAAATCGCTGCAATGCCATAATAGCTTTGGCTTGTAAAACCTGGCACGGAAGTTAACTGCGATAACATTGAAAAATTGGTAAGGACCTCGCCATAATTTGCCAAACACCTGCTGTATAAAAAATTACCGGTAATGGGCCCTTGATTATAGCCAACGGGGTAACAATTATCAGGGTCGAGAGGTGGTTGTACTGCATCCATCGATTGCCTTGCCAGGTCTTGCCCTAACCCCAGGAAACTAATACTGAAAAGATCATACACCACACCATTGATGGTCAATTTGATGACATTGGGATTCGATGGAGTATTGGCAACAAAGGCGACTTGTGCTGAAGCGCCGCCAATTTCAATAATACCCCTGGTAAGGTAGGTACCAAGGCTGCTGTTTAAATAATTGACTTCTAGCCATTGATATAGACCTTCTTGCTGCCCACTAATGGTTTTTGTTTCTCCCAAACCATAGTTATTGCTTACTATCGTATTGGCGACTGATTGATAAATGGCCGCTTGCTGTGCTTCTGTCAGCACTCTCATTCCCGCAGTTCCCAAAACGCTGGCAATGGCCTGAGATGGCGTGATTTGATAGGTTTGCAATACATTGGTCGCTTCTGTTAACAGAGGCTGGATGGCATTGCCTGCTGCTGCAGGGTTATTCGCAAAACTGGCTAGAGGAATATTGTTATTATCAGTGAATAAAGTAACGATGAGAGGATTAAGGGGGGCAATAGTTTGATAGATAAACATCCGTGTGCCACTGCTGCCAGCATCAAAAACGACATTGTATCGTGCATTGGCCGGGGTAATGGTGGCGGGGGATACATTATTTGCTGAAAATAAACAGTAGCCATTTGCAATGGGGGTACAACCCAATAAAGGATAATAACCTGGTCTATTAACCTTGATACCTACGGAGGGATAGACACGATTGGGTACAGTGGTAGTGATGCTTAGATTTAATGAAGCGACATTATAGTTTTGGCAGGTAAGGGGGCCTTTTCCATTTAGGCACAGAGTTATGCTTATTGTTTCTGAGGACAGACCTGTTGACGATACTTTGAAAAAGGCTGCCGCAAAGGCTAGTTGGCTTGTTAATAATAAACCAAACAACACACCAAACCTGCTTAAACTCCGTTTCATTCACAATCCTTATCGTTAAACCACAACTGAGCAAATCAAGGCATTAGCATAGCTCGGACCTGTGCTCAGGTTATTAAGTAATTGATTTGTCTGCTTTTTAAATTTGCCTTGTCCTAAATAAAAAAAACGATAGCCGCATTCGAGTGGTGCATGACCAAAAACGTTATTCATTTTTACTCCGAAGCCTGCCATTGCAGAAAAGGTGACTTGACTATGCCCCGAAAAAGCATGATCTGGAAGGGTCATACCGTCGAGAGACTCTTCATGAAAACTGCTGGTTGTCAGAATATTGACTCCAATCCCGCTATCAAAAATAATTCCATAATGATTGGCAGGATTATCGATGGATGCCTTGGCAGCAGCGTAGACAGGAACATGGCTAAGGCCATATTTGTAGCCCAGATTTTCAAATAAATCTTCCTGGATCACCTGCCCCTTGACATGCGTTTTTGTTAAATAAAAGACATTAATGCCATAGGATAACTGAATGGCTTTTTTTACGGGATGATTTAAAAGGTACCCCAATCCGACTAATAGATTTCCATCATGGTGTTTACTTACCGTGAAGCGGTCACCAATCAAGTCTTCAATTCCGATAAACTGGGTTTTACCTGAGTGATTCAGATAACCGCCTAATTGCAGGATTTTCTGTCCTTTTGTTAAATCAAGGGCAAAAGAGGGGGGAACAATGGCTAATAAGGTAGCCAAGGTTATAACTTTGGGCAGGGAGCGTTGAATGTTTAATGGCAACATGGTTTTTTCATTGAAAAGTAAAATCTTAAACTGAATTGCTGAAAATATATATAGGTTATTGATAGTTTGAAAAAAAATCTGCACGTCTTCTGGTATAAAAAAGACCTAATTTTTCCTTAATGTATATAGGATAAAATCTACCCATTAGTGGTAAAAAAGAAGTAATTGTCATGTCTAAAACCAAACCATGTGATCAAGGTAATAATAACGTCACAAGAATAGAAGGCGACCGTGTTTTTAAATCGACCAAAGGACTTGGCCTTGAGAGAAGTTATTCTGTGCAGGTAAAACAATGGAATGAGTTTTACAAAGATACTGAGTATGCAACTGCCTGTGTTACAGAAAAAGGAGAGCTTTCTTTACCTTATATCAGTGGGAGTTATCCAAACGATCGCCAGCGACTTGCCTGTCTTAAGGATATGCTTAGGCAAGGTTATGTCATGACCGATTGCCGTGATAAAAGAAATTTTATTACGCATAACGGTAAAACATATCCTGTTGATTTTGGTCAAATTTATCACTCAAGTGATCAATTTTATAGCATAAATAAAGGTTTTCATGAAAGAGTAATCACGACACTTACCTCCAAGATTAAAGATGACTCGGAAAAATTCGGATCTGCAGAAAAATATAAATCTCTGGAAGCACATATCGAAGAATTAAGGATATACAAAGCGAAAAAATTAACTGCTACGGATCCCCTAACCGAGGATAAGTCTAAGAAAATCGATGGCTTTATTGTCGATACTGAAAAGCGCGTAGCAGCATTTAAAGATGGCCAGGAAGACGCATTTGATGATTATATAGAGACGAATAGAGACGCTATTAAAGTCCTTAATGAGAATAGAGTGACAGGGGCAATTTGGAAATCAATCCTTCTTGTTTTATGCACGGGTATCGTTCCTGGTCTTCTTGGCGGAGCGGTTCAAGCCATAGCAACCCAGGGTAATTCATTTTTATTCTTTAATAACCAGACAAGGTCAGGGCGGATGGCTGCCAATATTCAGGCAGACGTAGCGGGTCTTACGGCGTAATCCATAAAAATTAAATAAATATTAGTTGTTCACTTATTTTGTCCTTTTTGATTTTTTTTTATCGATATGTTTTTGGGTTTCGTGATGTGATTTGATAATGACCATTATTGAAAGGGCATAACAGAAGGACCTGACATCGCTGATTAATACTTATTTGAATTAGAGTTCTTTAGCTATTACACTTAGCATCTAACGAGGCGGGTGTAGTTCAATGGTAGAACTTCAGCTTCCCAAGCTGATAGCGTGGGTTCGATTCCCATCACCCGCTCCAATTCCGGGATTCCCCAACATTGTTTTGCCGAAAAATCTTGCAATGGCACTATCCTCTGTTGTCGCACAAATAAATAAACGTAATCACTGAATTGGCTATTCAGGAGAGCCGTGGAAAGTCGGCAAGTAAAATATCCTATAAATTGATAGTGATTATCAGGGC
This sequence comes from Legionella sp. ST3F1, assembly GCF_048553315.1. NCBI lineage: Bacteria > Pseudomonadati > Pseudomonadota > Gammaproteobacteria > Legionellales > Legionellaceae > Legionella > Legionella sp. ST3F1. Next base: position 19,341 of record NZ_JBLZIO010000027.1, read on the forward strand.
TTATGCGGTATTCATTGCAGGCTAATGAGCACAGAAAACGTTTCGGTGAAAGGAACTATCTTCTGCGTACCGCGCATAAAACACGGTACGGAAAGGGAGAAAAGGGGATTCAATATTTCTTGCCGTTACCCAGCAACTAGAGTCTATCTAGCGACAAAATCCTGGACTTGATGAGGCGCTACTTCATCATTTTCTTGATTTGGAAGTGTCATCTCTTTAAAAAAGGAAAGATTTGCTTTCGTGGCTGTAAGCTTGGTAGCTGAATCGGGCTCTCTTACCACCGCTGGTAGATTTGCACCCAAATAATTCAACATCGTTATCAATCGATTTACCAGATCATTGAAAATTTTTCCAAAACCACGGAGATCTATGAGGGTAGTTTGCTGTGCTGCCTCTATTAATGTTATACCTTCAGTGAAAAAGCCGCTAACACTGATGTCTCCGGTTTTAAGTAAGGTTTGTTTGCCTTCCAGATCGGTAGCAAGTTGACGCGCAATCCCGGCTTCTGCTTTGTAACTTCTTTTTTCCAAATCCTCTGCTTTGCTTGAGAATTGTTTAAATTGCACACCGATTTCTTTGGTGACCTCATAAATTTCATCTAAATCAATACCGTCCCAAATATGGTCTCTAACGTCATTTTCTTTTTTGAGAACATCTTTATACGTGACGCCATCTAGTCGTCCTTCTTTTTTCTTTTGATCCAGAATATTAAGAAGAACTTGTGTAAAGAGCACAAAATGGTTTTCTTCCATAATCTCACCCTGCTCATAGGGAGAGAATTTTAGGCCAACAAAGAATCCCTTACTTTTCGCTAATATTCCTGAGGTCTTTGGATTGTTTAACGCATGATTGAGGGTGTCATAAAGACTTTGTGTTGGAGTGGCTATTTGTGCTTCGCTGATTATAGCTCGTACTAAATGCCCTCTGAGTTCATTATTGGCTACTGCGCGATTGGAAACTGCCATGACAGCACCGGACTCTTTATTTCTAATCAGAAATTTTTCAGGGTCGTTATATTCTCAAAGCTAATTTCTGACAGTGCTGTGTTTTTTAAAAAATCAATCTCTTCAGGAGCAAGTTGCTTTTTATCGAATGTAACCTCAGCACAATCTTCAATGGTGGCGAGTAGAACTTGTGCAACGACAGCCTTTGCTGTTGCGATAACCGACTCTTTAAGTTTGGGCATTCTATTCCTTGGCACAACAAGCGAGAAATTTGCTCTCATTGTACCATTATGGTTATGAATAAACCATCTGCCAGTTGTTCATAAAGTATAAAGGATGGGGCTCGAACGGCTTGTAGAGTCTGCTGATTTTCGGATTTTTACAGCATCCGGTGTTACCAAACTGCGACATAGCGTCGTATAGCAATTAATGGTACTATGCAATTTTTTAATCATATAGGTAATAGGATGTACGGGAAGAAAGAAAGTGTATTTAAAAGAGCATATGCTATTAAAGATTATGCATATAAAGAAAGCGGTGTCAAAATAAATAGTGGGGCAAGTTTTTTCCGGCCATTCGACTCTCTTGCAGATGTGAGAACACAGTTAAGATCACCGGTTGTCGCCCCAATAGTGGATTTGACCTTGGCGGTACAATCTTGCCTTCATGCCTGTCGCAACGTTCTGGAAACAGCTATTAATATCGTTTTTCTTGATGTAGGTAATATAAACAAAAGTGTGCCGGAATTTTTTACTAATGTCTTACAGGCTGCCTACTTTGCAGGGTCTGCTCTCACCGATACCTTATGGGATTTGACCGCATTAGCTACGCGTACCTTGTCGACAGTTGTTGATACTGCTGCAGCGATAGCGGGAGCAATTGCCGATGTCGGTTATGCCATTGTTGATGCGTGTACTCCTAAAAGCGTACGTTTGTAGATCTCTCCATATCGTAAAAAACCAGCATGGTCCGTAATGCTTCAAAGACAAGAAGCGCTGCGGACTATCTCAAAGGTTTGCTGCCTATTATCATGCAGTAACTTGTTTACCTCCTATTTGACTGTAGTAATAATTACGCCAAAAATGCAATGACGTCGATTTTGCTGGTTTAGCCGAGTTATTCCAAAACTATTTTAAGAGAGACGTAGAATCTAAGTCGAATTAGTGATAAATAGCAGTTTCTTTTCTTATTCGTTTTTTGTTATGAGTAAAAATTCAACGCCAGTTATTAGGTTTGCTGTTTTCGAAGATGCTGAAGCGATTGCTATTAACCATATCCGTTCCTGGCAGGAAATGTACAAAGAGTTTATTCCTGAGTCTATCTTACAGAATTTATCCGTCCAAGAGCGTACTCAGCAATGGCAAGACCTTATAAAACAAGGTGTAAAAATATTAGTTCTTGAAATTGATCATAAAATGGTTGGGTTTGCGAGTATCTGTGAATTTCGTGATCTAAAACCAGACGTATTAAAAGGCGAGATCAGCGCTATTTATTTGCATCCAGATTATTGGCGTCAGGGATTAGGCACTCAATTATGTACGATAGCATTGTCTGAGTTATCAAAATTAGGTTTTAAATCAGTCTACCTTTGGGTTTTATCTGACAACTCCCAAGCGCGACGCTTTTATGAGTCGCTGGGATTTGTCGTGACCGATTACACGAGAATAGAAGAGTTCTATGAAGGTGGTGCGCTGCTGGAAGAAATTCTTTATAAAAAAACACTTGAGTAACATGTCGCCGCGGTGAAATTGAAAGGTCATGGGAAGGCTGTTTGGCAGCGTTTCGGACCCTGCATAAATGATAAAATATATATCTATATGTTATAATAAATTACAAAATGCCCCTGGATGCATAATATGAAATTAACTCATGCCATCAAAGCCGCTTTCGAGAGAGTTTTAGGCCAACAACCCATTGAGATGAAAGACAATGAAGAGAGCCCGGTTTTTGAGATAGCGTTTAAAGACGAAATCGATAAACAGGCTCTGGAAAAAGAATTTAAAGCGCTAAAAGAAAATTACACGATTAAGCACAACGTCTTATCTATCAATAAAAACGCCGTAGAGCAATTCAATGCAATCATTGCTCAAGAGAATGCAAATAGGATTAAGGAATTAACCCATAAGAAATATGAACTGGTATTAAGTCATTATTTCGGCAAAGTTTCGGGAATAACGGAGAAGGACTCATTACTTCATATCACGTTTGAAAATTCTGTTGATAAAGAAAAGGTACGGAGTTTATTCACTATTGATGATCAAAGTAATCAAAATCATTTGGTTATTGGTCCAGGTGATCTTAACGATTTTAATCGTCAGATTGATGAATTACTTCTAGTGCTTGCTGAAAACCATGTGAATGATTTGGATGAGGCGAAGCACCATAATTATTCTCCCAGTATGTTTCGGTAAATGAGAGGGTAATTATCGTCTGACAGCGTCGACGAGTTTCATCATCTCCTCATCACTAAAAAAATCTGCCAGGGGGAGAGGGAATTTATTTTTAAGAATGTCGCTAAACATCAGGAAATGCTTTTCGAAGAAAATAGACTCCAGGTAGTTAACGATTCTATTTTTGAAAAGGTTATTGGGGTATTTATTCTTTTTAAATTTTTTGAGATCAATAATTTTTTCATTTTTGCTATCGTCTTGCTCTATAGGATTGGTTTGTTTAGTGATTAAATGGTTATAAAGTGCCTCTACTTTTTTAATGGCGACCGTATCCATCTTTAAATATTGGGTGACGGTTTTAAGAAAAAACAACTCTTTATACTCAGGAGTCTGTTTGCAAATGTATTCTTGGGACCATTGAACATTGAGTGCAGACGCTGCTGCTTCCAATAGAAATCCTCCACACCATTCCGGTACATCGCGTTTGCTTTGGTTCTCTTTACGCCAGATTAACTCCAGACTTTTAGCCAGTGCAAGCGTGAGATCATTGACTAAGACTTCTGTATTGGCTTGAAATAAATAGTCAGGATACCGTTGTTTGGCATGCGATACCCAGCGATTAAATAAAAAGGGAGCAGCCCTTTTTATTTTAAAGACCATTGTTGATTCAATAACCGCTTTAAAATAAATGGAATTTTTGTCTATTTCTAAATCCTCTTTTCACTTCTATCCAGCGAATGGTGTACTCTGGGTACCCCAATCTTGTGATTCTAACTGAATTCTCTAGCCATAATTGCAAAAGCAATCGGCGTTATGATTATAACCCAGGCAGCGATTCCCCGATAAATGTTTATTTCACCATGAGTAATAGTAAATTTTTCCGTTTTATCCCAGCTTGTGATTCTATTTTTGCTTAAGCCACTATGGGCTGAAATGAGCGTAAACAGGTTAATAAAGGGAATACCCATAGCTAAGCCAAAAAACCAAACTTTTATACTTCTTTTAAAGGCATGGGGCAAAGTGGGTTTTTGTCCGTCATTGGCTGTGATTTGAATCCTTAACAGCCATTTCCCGAAAGTGGTACCCAGGGTAATTAATAAGAGAGTTTCTACGAAAATCCAGGCAACTAAGGATAAAAAACCAAAAATTGTTCCATTGATTGCCTCCATGAATGCGGGCGCGAGGAATACTAAAATCCAGCCGAAAAGGATAGTGAATAGAGTGTTGTCGATGATTCTTGCCATAAAACGTGTCCATGGCCTTACCGCGCTATACTCCGTCTCTTCTTTAGATCCTGATGATTGGTCCCAATCAACGTAGACATCATGAAGCTGTCCTTCATCCTTAGGCATTTTAATCATCCTTATTCAAATTATTTAGAACGCTTACTTTGTTATGTTAAATCATAAATAAAAGGCGGGGCTACCCTCTCTATTATTTATTCCATAAACTTAGTGAAAAATCCGGATTGGGGACTTCGATGACCAGTTTAAATGAACCAATAATCCTGCGGGGCGATTACTGCACCTTAAGGCCGTTATGCCATGAGTATCACGATGATTTAGTAGAGGCAGTTAACGATGGAGAGTTATGGAAACTCTGGTTTACCTTTGTGCCGGAGCCCCGGAAAATGCGGGAAAATATTGATTTGCGGTTAAAAATGCAGGCCGACGGGACGATGTTGCCCTTTGCTGTTATCAATAATCAAACCCAAAAAGCAATTGGAATGACAACTTACTTAAATATTGATCATGGTAATAATCGTTTGGAAATAGGGGGAACCTGGTATAGTAAAACGGTGCAACGTACAGGTCTTAATACTGAGTGCAAACTGTTAATGCTAAACCATGCGTTTGAATCCCTCAATTGCATTGCTGTGGAGTTTCGTACCCATGCTCTTAACCGCCAAAGTCAACGGGGTATCGAACGTCTGGGAGCTAAGTTGGATGGTATTTTGCGCAATCACATGGTGATGCCTAATGGTACTTTACGAGATACCTATGTTTACAGCATTATTGCAAGCGAATGGCCTGCTGTGAAAGCGCAGTTGGCGTTTTTAAAATATCAACGTTACCTGATGGATTAAAGGACTCATTTTGACATTTAAGCACGATCAAAAGAACGATAACACGCTTGAAGCGCTGCATGAGCCAACGTTAAAGCAATTATCCTCAATTAAACATGCCTTTTTTACGCGACGCGGCGGAGCGAGCGAAGGGAGATATTCTTCTCTAAACTGTGCTTATGGCAGTGATGATGAACCTGGAAGAGTGGAGGAAAATAGGAGAAGAATTACTACATTTTTAGGATATCCTCTCACCTCATTGGTAACCGTAAAAAATGTTCATGGTAATAAGGCAGTGATTGTTAATGAGCATTGGCCAGAGAATGAGACAATCGAAGCAGATGCAATGGTAACAAAGCAGAAAAATATCCTTTTGGGTTCAGATAGTGCGGATTGCCCTATTGTTTTATTCGCTGATGAGCAAGCGGGTGTCATTGGGCTTGCCCATGCCGGATGGCGAGGCGCCAAAGCGGGCGTGTTAGAATCAACTATCCATAAAATGCAAGAGTTAGGTGCTACCCCCGAGAGAGTCGTGGCGGCTCTTAGTCCTTGTATTGCCCAGTCTTCTTATGAAGTCGGTCATGACTTTTTCGATGCATTTATTCATGACAACCAGGACAATTGCCGTTATTTCAAAAGCGCTGAGAAATTAAATCATTTCCTCTTTGATTTACCGGGGTTTGTCGAAAGATGCTTGGTCAACTTGCGTTTAAAATCGATTGGACAGATGGGCATCGATACTTATACCGACAAAAGATTTTTTAGCTGCAGACGCGCGTATCATGCGGGAGAGGATGATTTCGGGGGAAATTTTTCCTGTATCTTATTGAAATAAAAAATAACGAGAGCTGGTTTGAACTGAATATCATTGCATTTAGGCACTGGCTTTTATTGTGTGTAGCCTGATAAAGAGACATGCGATTTTACGTATCCTGCGGCCAACGTGGCCCTGCTCTCAGTATCTCGATTTTGTTATCAATTAATTCATCAACGCCAATTTTGTTTTGTGTTTGAAATTTATAATTCACAGATGGATTTTGGAAAAACTGAGGCTTCTTTTTATCCTGAACGCCTAAATCTGGTGTGAGCATGTCTCTAATCTCATTAGCCGACTTAAAATTAGAAATATGTACATAGAGATCACAATCAGACACGGTTTTTCCTGTAGAGTTGCTGTAGTCAATGTATCGTTCACATAAAGCATTCTCTAAATAGTCTTTATCTCTCGCTTGTTCTTCAGGTGTGCCTGCCAGAGTGAATTGCACCAAATCATTTAAAAGGTTGATATGGATCATAAGCGTTCCAATTAGAGGATTGTTTGATTAATTATAGAGCATTGTGTTCTTTTGTGCGCATAAATAATAAAGTGGTAGAGCACAGCCTTTACCGGTATTTACGGTGTTATTCAGTTTGGGAAGGGGTTGTTTCAAAGGTGACTACAATGAGCCAGTTTTGTTTCCACTGTTCTGCCTCTACTCCCACCGCTAGTTGCATTTGTTCTGATTTTGAGTGAATTGAGATGAACTAGCGTTTTGAAGCTGGCAGATTCTTGTTTTTCCGAGTTTTTCTTAAGTAATAGAATAAGGGAAGAAACAGGGGGATAAGTAATAAACCCATAGTAACCTTTGCAGGATTCAGAGCGTATTTCCATTGATAATAACTTAGATTGGGTGCTGATTGTGGATTATAGGCTTCGTATGTCAACAGGGTGATCAAGGTTGTAAATTGGCTATGAATATAGTTCCAGTTGTTCCACAGAATTGCTATTGCAATACCGATTAATCCTCCAATCAGGATAAAGATAATATTGGTTTTGCCCAAGCTGCTTTCAGGGCTAAGATTATTAAAAGCATAATAAAAACCACCGAGCATGATTAGGAGGCTTAAACAGAATAATAAATGGATGATTGGATTTTGCAGCAAGCCCATATAGCCCATTTGATTCGGATCGATTTGAGTCAGTGCGGCTTGAAATGGCGTTGTAAATATTAAAGCAACACGGAAAAAACCAATAAACAGAACGACCGCTAATACAGTCAATGTCCTCTTTTCCATGAGGGTAACTCGCATAGGCCAATAAATTAAAGTATATGCAAAAAGCACACGAACAGAGAAGGCGTTATCCGCTTTATACCATGGTCCTAAAATGTCGTCGCTTTTTCACTACGTCGTTTCTTGCTGCTTTTTGATTAGTAACAAATCGAGGGTAGGTTTCAATTGTAGTCGCGTGGTTTTTAAAAGGGCGCTTTAATTCCTCAATCTCTTTTGCGGCACCGCTAAAAAATAAACTGTAAGGATTACTGTCGGAATACAAAAGACTTTCCGAACTTCTTGTGGCAGAGCAAGGGAACGATTTTTCCGTATCTTTGGGCTTATCATGGGTGATGGTTGAATCTTGCCAATCTGGGGATGAGAGTATCTCTGTAGTAGGGGATGGTGATGAGCTACTGGATGGATGTACTGAACTACCTGTTAATCGTACGTTTACCCAAAATCTGTCGTCATCGAAATCGGAACCAGAGTCATCTGTTGTACTTGATGCTGATGGATCATCTATAGTAGTGGATGCGGTAGAATCATTCAAACTCGTTGATTCATCCAGCAGTGCGTCTATCCAATGTTCGGCATTACTGAGATCCACCGTTGTAGAATCCTCGATGCCCGCCGATTCATCCGGTAGATCGGTCAGTAGTAACTCTACCCAATGTTCCGCATCACTTTGCTCCAGCGCAGTAGAATCCTCTTCTGTACTTGATGTTGACGTCCCGTCCTGGGTGACTGGTGTTATAGAGTTCTCCATACTTGCTGGTTCATCCAGCAGCTCAGTCAATAGTGCCTCTACCCAATGTTCGGCATTACTTAGATCTTGCGTAGCAGAATCCTCTGTTGCTGTTGAAGCAGGACTATCTATACTTGCTATTGCAGACGCTCCTGCAATAAATGGTTCATTCAGCAGATTAGATATAGAAAAAAGAAAGCTATCTACCCAGGTTTGATATCGTTGCTGTGTTTCTTCACTCATAGTTATCCCTAGAGCTGCAAGCGATCGGATTCGTTTCTGTAAATACAGGGCTATGCGAGGGTGTGTTATTGTCTCTTCCAAAATAGTCTGTCCAGGTATCGTTGCACTAAGATGGCGTAATACCCGTTTTCTGTAAGGCATTTCCAGATAGGTCGGTGGAAAGAGGGTGAGGTCAGTACAATCGCCAAATGGGGACAGTAAGTGGCGCGTTTCATTAGGAAACAATCTATCCACAGCTTTATAGGTTGTATCTGCTTGGGTCAATGAAGCAAAAATATTTTTTCTAATAGGGGCAATGGTATGAGAGGTGATTAGCTGACTCATATAAAGTGGAATCTTTAAACCCCTTCGTTGTAATTGCGCTAGCAAACCCACTAAATTTTTTTCAGCAACTCTTTCTTTATGATCCAGGCAAATATCTATAAGAGTGATAAAGGATTCGCCTTCAGCAGTTATGATCTTTAATGCACTCTCAAATTGATGAGGATCCATAGTCCGTACTTCGGTATCCTTTAAAACAATTGTGGGGCAGGCATTGGATCCGTATTCATCCCCACGCAAAGGCAAGGGATCCCCTGCTTTGTTGATATAATGGAAATCAACCGCAGAGTAATTTTTTTTGGCGAAATGATTGATAATTGGTCTTTCGGTCGCTGAGCTTGCTGATTGAACATATAAGGCACAATTATGGACACTATTATCGGGCCAATAAACAGGGATGGTTGCTAATAAAAGATGGATATTGGCTGGGAGTTTAGAAGCAATGCCATCGATTCTTTTAATAAGTAATTTATATTCGTCCAGGCTTAAAGGAGTCTCTTTGGTGTACAGGCTAAATTCATTCAGGCTTAAGCGGGTTACTAAAACATCGGCTGTTGTTATTTCTAGTTTTCTATGGGCTGTATTTGCTTGAGCCGCAAGATTTTCTATATGAGCGGCCATGCGAGTTACCCTATCGTCAGTACTGGAATTGGTGTCCTTAATATACCAAGCCGTACCTCTCAACTCTTTTGCTTTTGATTGTAGGATTTCCCCGTTATTGTTTATTGCAATTATTTCTTGTATCTGAATAGGTTTACCCATCAAAGTACTCTAGGCGCTCAAAAAAATTGAGCTATTTTAAATCAATTTTATTAAGAAAAAATTAAATCGAATAGTTGAATAAATTGTATGGAGGAAACAAAGTGGAATGACAGTGTTTCCTCTATACAATTTATTCAATCGGGTCGGTGTAAGGAATAAGGAAAAGAATATCTAAATTCTGCAAAGGGATAAAATTTTTTTTCTTTATTTGAAATTGAGTCGCTGAAATTTGTTTTGCTTCTTTTTCTCCACAAAAACTTAGTATATTTTTCTTGTCACCTTTATCAATTGTTAGGGTAAAATTGCGAATCGGTCCTGCCCAGTTGGCGCCGGTTTTAAGAATATAAGCTAGGCGTCCTTCCGTATAAGGCGGCGTACTGTTTTTGGTTTTGGGGGTTAAACTTTTTTGTAAATGGTCGCTGATGCAGTATTTTGTAACAAATTCTTTATACCATTTTTCATGGATTGCATACGAAGTGCCTATACTGGTGCCTGCTGATGAGCCAACCACGGGTTGGTATTCATGTTCAATAATAATGGCTTGCCTGGGTGGAAAAATTTGCTCCCAGGTATAAGTAGTTTTTAAGTCCCATGCAGGTTGCGGTTCCTTTCTCATTCCTTTGCCATCGTCGAATTCCTCAAGCCAAATGAGGCCAAGTGATTCTAATTCCGGCCATTGCTGTTTGGGAATAGCCAGTAAGGCTTTTTTGGTTTGACTGTATTCAGGTGATAAAGGAAGCTTGTACTTTTTAAGTATAGCGGTTTGGTCCTTATTTTTAACCAGCGCTTTTTGGTGGATGGACATTTTAATCGGCTGGTTATTGACGCGAGTGACGAAACCCACAGGATTGACTGGATCATCGACGGGTAAAACTGCAAATTGTCTATCATAGCGGTAGCTTTTAATTAAGGGTAAAGGAAAGGCTACCAAAGCCTTAATAGGTTTATCCGATTTATTAAAAAAAATATAACGAATGCGTACCTTCTTTAAGGATAAAAAGAGTTCTTCCGATTGTAATTCAATGAAAGCATTTTTAGTGAAAACTAAACCTCCTGAAGCTAATTCAGCGGTGGAGTCGTTTGCACAGGCAATCCCAGAGAGGAGTAGAATTGGGATTAAAAAAATGTTTCTTATCTTCATGGTGTTTCCTCATAACCCAGGTGCTAAAGCAATTGAGTATAAGTATGAGCAGTACAAGTCATATAATCCAGTGTAATATTTTTTCAGTGATGCTTGCTCATAAATGACATCAAGACAGCTAATGGGAAGCTGTCTGAGGAATAGTTCTAATGCGTGTATACAGAGTCCCCTTGATAGATTATATTCAGGGTAATTAGTTAGTAAGGGACTATTATGAGAAGATTTTTTGCTGTATCCGGCTCACTATTTCTCAGTGCATTTAGTATTAGTTATGCAGCCAGTTATGATTGCCAAAAGGCAGGTAGTGCTGTAGAGAAAATGATTTGCAATGAGCAGGAACTCAGTATAAAAGATAGTTATTTGGGTCTTTTATATAACCAACTTTCTAACACGGCCTCAAATAGCCAATTAACAGAAAGCCAAAAGCAATGGCTAAAAGAACGAAATCGTTGTCAATCTCCATCCTGTCTTGCCAACGCTTATGATCAACGGATCAATGCGCTACATGCCTTGCTGCCAGCTTCGCAACCTATCCAGAAGCAGATTGCCACCGGGACTTGGCTTGCTGACTATAGCAATCAGTATGGGCAGTCCGCTTTGGAAATTACTGCTGTTGACTCAAAAGGTTTCAGTTATACCATTTTGGCAAATAACGGAGGTAATACAGGCGAACTGGACAATAAAGCGTTCTTTATTGGTAAGGATGCTCTAACGATTGATAAAAATGCAGAGGGCGGTAATCCACCTTGCCAACTGCTATTTCAATTTGTAAATAAGGGGCTTGTTGTCAACCAAAATGCTGGTTGTACTTATTACGCAGGAAATGGGGTTTTCTTCAGCGGTAATTATGTCAAAAATGGTAAAAAGAAATCCCTTAATCTTGTAGAACTGGGCTTGTTAGATTCAAAACAACAGGAAGACCGGTTTAAGAAACTGGTGGGTAATGATTACTCTCAGTTTATATCAGGATGCGGGGGGGCGGGGGATAGTGAGCAAAGTACCGATCCTAAAGCCTCTGTCCGTTCAGGATTTATACGAGGCATAGGACCTGGGAACTGTATCATAATGACCAGTGATAATCTGATTTGGGCTGCAGTTTTAAACTCCGATGAGAGAAAAGTAAGCTACTTCACCAATGATCCTAATCGTCGTGGTCAATTACCATCAGCCATTCAAGAGTGGATTGCCGCAAGAGAAAAAGAAGATGGTAAGAATATAGAAATTATTTTTAAATCGCTCTGATGTGGCGTTTTATCTTGTTACTTGTAGTCGCTCTTTAATAATAAGAATCATCTTGCGGTGATTCTTATTTCATAGCTGTTTCCAAGCCTCGTCCCCCCTAATGATTAGTTCTTTCTTGAGTTGTGAAGAGTAGGCACACTCTGGAGAAATGCTAAATGGTCTATAATTAATCATACCTTAGCAAAAGGAGAGAACGATGAGCAAGGAAGAATCCCTACGATTGCAACAGCAAACCCAGAATAGGCTTTTAGGAAAAAATTTACTTAACTCTGTTCAGCCTATGCGAGAACTACTCGAGCTTAATCTTAAAACGCTGCAAAATTTTTCTTATATGAAACCCGAGCAATTAAAGGATCTTAATCGTCCAGAAGAAATTTTGGATAGAAATGTCTCACTATTGTTTGATAATGGACATAAGGCAATCGATTACTTTGAAGAAGCCTTTCATATTTTAGAAAAGCATCTATTTGTGCTGAAAGAAGAGGCAGCCAGGCAAACAAAGAAAGAGATTAAACGAACCACACGAGTTTTGCAGAAAGGGCTGAAAAAACGCGCGCACTAAAACTCAGGGATTAGGGAACGCTTATGAATGAGAAAAAGGACGTTCAATTTCTTAAGCAAGCTTGTGAGCCTGATACTCATTTCAATGAATCTGCACAGCCATTGCTTAGAGAGATTAAAACATTAAGCGAAGAACTGTATGAAAAGGGAAAAAATACGTTTGCGGAGATTGAGGATGAGATGCAAGCATCTAAAGAAATAATTATGCAAGCGGCCAAGGAAAATCCCCTTAAAACCCTGTTAATTGCTGCCGGTATAGGGCTTTTGTTGCTACGCGGAATCTTTGGCAGGCGCTCATAACATGAGCGCCTGCTGAGCTTATTTTTAAACAAGCCGGTGTTGCTGAATTTTCATCCTTTTTTATAAAGTCTTTGCCAGGTCTCCGGATGATTGGGAGTATTCCAATCATGGCCAATCAATTTGCCAATCAGAATATTCTGGATTAAATCCAGGGTTTTTTAGGTAATTGGCATCACAGATAAACAATTAATTGTGATGAGGCAAGAAAAAAACACCTTGATCTACAGGTGGGTTTTCGTTTCGAGGTTAAACGAATAATGGGTTCAATAACTAAAATTTGGGGTTGTGGTATAGGCACCCCTTTTGAGCCTGAGCCCGATAGGGGGCGTCAACAGAGTTCCTTAAATTAAGAAAGGAATGATTTTATAAGGAACCAGCGCACAATATTCATTCCAGTCTTGACCATATTTTTCAGCGCACCGTTTATCATCACGAAAAGCACGGTCGATGAGGAGAATTGTCAGGAAACAAACATAAAAGTAAGGGGAGAAGTGGGTGAAAAGGGCTGGGACTGACCAAAAAAAGGCGCTGGTAAGCTCTGGGACATAATGAAAATGCCTTGCAAGACCCCACCATCCTGAGGCAAGTAGTAAGGTTTTCTTCGTATTTCCTTCGCTCGTTTTATAATGGGCAGGCAAAATCAAGGGTTTCTTGCCCCATATTTTGCAATTGCCTGCTGATTCCCTTGCTCGAATTCGTTGTTTGTCAGCAAGATAATTGATAAGGATACTGGCTGCCCCCAGACTTAAAATAAGTGCAACCCATACAAAATTTAAATGAATTGGGTGAAGTACAAGATACATACTGGGCGAAGTGTAAATACAAGGAACCCAGACCAGGCAACCCCAGCAAATATAAAAGCCAGCTCGATCATGCATAATGTCCAATGAGCGTAAATAGCCTGTTTCCCAAATAAAGAATTTGGCTATATACAAGAATTGTAATGAGACAGAGATGAGCATTGAATTCGCTAGCCCACTCAATTCTGCTTGTTTGGCACAATAAGAGAGAAGCAATAATCCCCAACTCATCATGCCAAAACGGCAAGTAATAAATTTTTTAATATGCCAACCAAAAATTTGTGGGTATAGCTCTGTTCCCCAATAGTAATCAAATAAAATATTATTGCTGATACTTGCATCGGTTGATGAAGGATAAAAGCGTCCCTTAAGATACAATAGGACGCAGAAAAGAAGGCTAAAAAGGTTAAGAGCGCCTAGGATACTACCCAGATTGTCATACAGGATGGTTGCAGGAAATAAATTCAGGCCAAACGTGGCCAGGCAAAACGTTCCCATCGTGGTAATGAAGGCTAAAACGCCATTCGCTTTATAGGTCGGGGTATTTCCCTTCGGTGTAAGAGGCCCTTGAAAAGGTTTTCCGGGCAGAAAACGCATTAAGACGGCTTCAAAGACGATAAAGCAGCCAATGATCATCCAGGCGGTATCTGAACCCCAAAAATAGGGTCTCCATATGTCATAAATGGTTTGTACCAATCCGTTTTGGGTTATCATATTCCATAGCGTCGCTAAGGAACCTGCTAACTCAGTATTGGTGTACCACATCAGCATGACAAAGGGAGGGCATAGCAGAATCAGCAGAAGAGGTCCCAATGAATTCCTAAGATTAAGCCACACTATTTATATCCTTATATCAAGTACTAACCTTTGAGCCTTAAGAGTAACATTAATAACATAATTCCTGAATTTAGTTAACTCAAAGTAACCGAGAGGGATAAAAATACGCTATTGATACCATTTGCTACTCCTATTAAATAATTAATAAATAGGTTCCTGCTTCCGGGTGAACGACAAATAAAACCTGAACGATATCTTGGGATTAGAGGCAGTTAGGTCTCTTTCGGTGTTAATTTAAGTGCATACAGTGGCTTATGGGATTAAAACAAGCCATAGTGAAGCAACCAGGCTTTAGAGAGTTGGATAGGAGAATGTTATGCTGGGATGGCTTGTACGTATACTTTTGGTAGTAGCAGGTTTTATTGCAAGTTGGTTTGTCGCGCGCGATGCGCTTAATTTTGATATCGTGCAAATGGTCGTGGCAATCTTTCTGTTTACCATTATAGTGGCAATAGCAGCCTTTTGGGACCTATTAGCTAAGTGGTTCAGGCATACAGACAAGAGGCCTAAGTAGGCTATATTTTACTTTATTTAATCGGGTAGCCATTTCTATGATAAGCTCGGCCCCATACTAAAAGATGAGTAAAAAAATGATTAGAGTAGGGCAGTTTAACAAATTAAAAGTCATCAAAGAGGTCGCGTTTGGTGTTTACCTGGATGGTGGTAACTGGGGCGAAATTTTATTGCCTAATAAAGTCGTGCCTCAAGGTACCAGGGTGAATGATGTAGTAGATGCGTTTATCTATTTCGATTCGGAAGATAAGATTATTGCCACAACCTTGGCGCCCCGTGCCAAAGTAGGCAGTTTTGCTTTTTTAAAAGTAGTTGATGTTAATCGCATAGGTGCTTTTCTTGATTGGGGATTGGAGAAAGATTTATTAGTTCCTCGACCTGAACAACGTCGTCCGATGGAAAAAGATAAATCGTATCTCGTTTATGTGAAACAGGATAATGAAGGGCGTATTATTGCCAGTTCCAAAATAGATCACTTTCTGGATCAATTACCAGCTCCCTACAAGCCGGGTGAGGAAGTCAATCTACTGATTGCCGAAACCACCCCTTTAGGTACCAAGGCCATTATTAATGATAGCCACTGGGGGCTAATCCACTCCGGGGACATCTTTCAGATATTGAGTTATGGAAAAAGACTACGAGGTTATATAAAAGCAATAAGAGAAGATGGAAAGATTGATATAGCCTTAAGAAAAACCGGCCAGGATAGCATCCAGGAATTAGCCCAGCGTATTGTGGCGCAATTACAAAAAAAGGGTGGTTTTTTACCACTGCATGATAAAAGTTCACCACTTGAAATCCAACGTGCATTTAGCGAGAGTAAAAAAAGCTTCAAGAGCGCAATAGGTCAACTCTATAAACAAGGCGTCATTAGCATTGAGTCAGATGGCATTCGTCTACAGGATAAAGAGAGGCGTCAATAATATCAGGGTTTAGGGTAATAAATCTGGAAAGGCCTGGTTTGTTTATTCACTACGGCAAAGTCTGTTAGTTTATGTGGTTGGATTGAGCTTTTACTGATAATGTCGAACACCTTGATGTTTCTTATGATTTCTGCATCGGCAATCAGTGAGCGATGGCAGCGCCAAGGTACGGCTTCAGCACACATGATGGCCACTGCGGCGTTATTTTTAATGAGATCATGCAATTCTTTAAGTCCTTCATAAAATAGTTTGGTTTGCATGTAATCGGCATAATTACGAAAACTGGCATTCCGCCAGCCCGTGTTGATTGAACTAGGGGAGCCCTTCCGTAAGCCTCCTAATTTGGATAAATGGGTATAACTAATTGCTTCCTTCGCCAGAGAGACGGAAAAATCTTCCTTATTAAACCAGGGGACATAGCGAGACTTTGGCACAGTACGAACATCAACCAGGTGACTAATATGGTAGACGTCAAGGATCGCTATGAATTCTTGCAAGGAATGCGTTGAATGTCCTATGGTATAAAGTCGAGGCATCCTATTTCCCAGATTAAGGATTTAACTTACAGGACTTACGCAAAACTTCGATCTCTTCGTTAAAATTTTATTTTAATTCGGTCATTTAGTTTAGCTAAACGCCCTCATTAAAATAAAATTTTGCCTCGACCTCTAAGTTTGCGTAAGCCCTGACTTAATAATGGTTGAAAATTTTTATTATTCAAGAATAAGGGTCGAATTTTAAATTGATCATTGCTCCGATACCGAAGTAAACTTGTTCTATCTGCACAAGACGTCAATAAATTATGTTATCGATTAAAGACCATCTCCTTGTACATCGATACTCCTATGAGTTTTTTAAACTGTCGCTGAATTTTAGAAAAAATTATGAAACCTCTTTGTTTTTTGGTGAAAACAAGTCTTTGCGAATGTTCGTCAATGGTGCACTGGTTAGCCCCAACCTGTTCAATCTTTATTATTTAATTACCCTGGTTCGCCAAGGATTAATTCTTACGGCCCACACGGATAAGAAATTAGAGGATTATGTGTCTTTTACGCGCGCTAATTTTAGTCCTTTAATTAAATCCTGGTGTGACTGGTGCTCGATTGTGAATGGTTATGGTTCCTTTCTGATTGAGGTTATTAATGATTACCTCGCACATGATCCTGACGCCAGTACAATGTCGAAATTAAAACTCTTTAAGTACAAGGCACTAATTCATTTTGATTATTTAAAAATCATGTTACCGAAAGAGAGTTATTTTTCAAATCAGCCACCACGTCAGCCAGCCGATTTATTTCCTGCTTTTGAGCAAACCAATTCACGGTTGCTTAAAAAGCTCTTGAAAACCCTTACTCGTTCCTATAATACATTCCAGGCAGTAGAACATCGATGGTGTCCATTTCTCCATATAAAGCGTATTGCATTAGCTCCCACAGCATCGGATCGATATAGTTTTTATTTAAACTGTTTGGGATATGCTGATCTGATGCGAGCAGGGGAAATACTTGCTCATTTCAAACACCTCAAATGCAATCAGTGTGCAGAGCAAATTAATCATTTTTTAGGAAATAATTCAAATGCAGTTGAAAAAGATAAACTTGCGCTGCATACGGAAGAGTTTTTTGCTCTTATATGTAAACTTTCGCGCGCAAAGCCGCGTTAATGCTGATCATGCAGTTTAATTTTCGGCTAATAATTTTTTGATAGGATTTAGCGGTCCAATCAACCAATAAGGGTTTAAAGATGACTTGTGTTTATAAAATCTTAACCGTTGACGAGTGGACCGCTTTCGAGAAAAGCGGTCATTTCGATGGTTCTGCAAACGATAAGAAAGATGGATTCATCCATTTAACGTTCGAAAATCAATATCCCGCAATTCTTGAAAAATTCTTCAAGGGAATTGATAGGGTCGTTTTAGTAGAGATTGACAGTAGATTATTGGAAAAAGATACTTTGAAAGTGGAAGCTAATAAACCGGGTGGCGAGCAATATCCCCATCTATACAGCATGATGTCCATGAAAGCAGTTAGCTCTCATACGGAGCTGGAACTTCCCTATGAGCCGAGAGCTATTTTTCAAATCTAACGATTGTTATTCTCAGTATCTGCTGCCCGAGGGAATTCTGCTTTTTGACTTGGATTCCACCGGACTATATGCTAACTATTTATTACTATCTCCATAACGTTTTGAGCATGCTTAATGAATATATTTCCCTGGCAGAGGTCTATCTGGAGGCGTTTCGAAAGCAGCTCTATGATGATTCTTTAGTCGAAAGGATCGATAAAATAATCACTGAACCCATAGAGGGAATAAGCTTCATTGAGGCGTTGTTAGCCCAGGCAACTAATCTTGCAGAGTTGGCTTATATCGCAGCAGGTCCTTTGGAAGATTTTTTCATAAAAAATTATGAGGTTCTTGAGGAGCCTTTCGATAAATTACTACGAACGAACAGCAAGATGAGGCAGGCGCTGACAGGTATTTGGATAAGTGAAAATACGAAAGCCAGAATTACCCTGGATAAATTGCTGGATAAATATCATTTAACCTATGGTTCGTTATAAGGTTGTATTTTATACCTTCTTGTATTGAATTAATAAAATAAATCAAAAGGTTGGTGTTATTTTTTTACAATTCGGTTGGGTTTCTTATCTGACTGTAAACACAAGGATGCGTAAAATCGACATGAAAAAAAATCTGAGTGCGCTGAGCTTATTATGGATTGCAATGACCAGCATGATTGGTTCAGGCTGGTTATTTGGTTCTTTATATTCTGCCCATTTTGCGGGTCCAGCAGCCATTATCGCTTGGCCCCTCGCTGGTTTTTTACTGCTGTTTGTTGCTTTGGCTTATGCTGAAATAGGGACCATGTTTCCTCGAGCTGATACACTGGCTTGTTTACCTTTATACACTCATGGCCGTTTAACCGGTGTGATGATCAGTAGCTTGGCGTGGTTTTCCCTGGCCATTTTACCGGTAATTGAGACTCAGGGGGTTATTCAGTACGCCAGTAATTATATTCCCGGATTAATTATTCATGAGGGTATGCATTATACCAATACACCCCTGGGTTATTTACTGGCGTTGGTATTACTCATGAGTTTTGTTTTATTTAATTATTTCGGGATTGGTTTATTCGCACGAATTAATGCCGCTTTTACTGTCTGGAAAATACTAATCCCAATCCTTACAGTCATTAGCTTGTTAACCATGAGTTACCACACGAAAAATTTTTCCCAATACGGCGGTTTTATGCCCTATGGCTGGCAGGGAGTTATGGCTGCTATGTCGAGTGGGGGAGTCCTTTTTTCTTTATTGGGATTTCGGCAAGTTATTATTATGATGGGCGAAATTGAAAAACCAGGGAAATATGTTCCCCTCATTTTAGTGGGCTCGTTATTGGTGACGACCTTGCTTTACACAAGCTTGCAATGGTCGTTTATTGGCAGCGTCAGTGAGCATGATCTAAGCAATGGATGGGCGAAGTTGTCTTTTACAGGTGATGCTGGTCCTTTTGCTGCATTGGCTGCTCTGGCCGGGATGATAGGGCTTAGTGTTTTACTATACGCTGATGCCTTTGTATCGCCTTACTCAACAGGTTTGGTTTATTCAACCACGGCAGCTCATATGTTGGCGAGTATGGATTCCGTCGCTTATATACCAAAAATCGTCGCTAAAAAAAATAAATATCAGGTTCCTTGGGTGAGTTTGTGTGTGAATTTTTTATTAGCTGCTACGATGTCTATCATGTTACACGGTTGGCAAGAAATGTCGGCTTTTTTAGTAGCCATATTAATGGTTAGCTATGCTGTAGGGCCCGTTTGCCTTATCTGCTTGCGTAAACAATTGCCTGATTATAAAAGACCCTTTCGTTTGCGTTGTAGTGGCTTTATTGCATGGATTGGATTCTATGTCTGTACCGTAGGGGTTTATTGGTCTGGTTTCCACAGTGTACGAAAATTATTAGGCATTGTGATCCTTGGTCTGGTATTTTCCGGTCTTTATTGTTTTATAAAAAAAGCACATCGAGATCTTGATGGGAAGCAATCGCTTTGGTTTTTGTTTTATCTTCTTGGGCTGGGAATTTTTTCTTATTGCGGCAATTATGGTGGAAAACATGTCATACCCCAATATTGGGATTTATTGTATTTATTATTATTTAGCCTAATTATTTTTGGCTTCGCCTTCTTATCCAGGAAACCAGGTAGTTATACCCAGACATTGGTTTCAAAAACCCTTTAGGAATCAAAAAATTACATCTCTTTTGATTTCTTCTAAAAGTAATCATTGGAATATCCAATCTGCAAACGCTATGAAATTCTTAGGTAAGAAAACACGTTCAGTCTATCTATTTCAATTATTCATTCAAATTGTAGAGTCAAGACTGTTTTTTTAATATTTATTTGTTTATCATAGCTAAGCGCTAGTTCTATTGCTTCTTCTAAAATCCTGTGGATAACTTTTTAATCTTACCGTCGGTTTTTTATAAAAAAACCGGCTCATTGCAATGAGAAACCTTGTTTTAAAAGGCCTGAATGATTTTTTCAATTAATGATTGATTTTTATCTTATCCACAAAATCTGTGGATAAGAATGTGTATAGAGTGTCAAAACTCAATAAACTAATGCAGTTAATCGGATGCTCAACAACTTGTCATGATTTCTGTGAGATAGAACCAAAGCGAAGTTGTCATGATAAATTCCAAACTAATTCAAAATTCAAGCCTGACCCCATTGATGTAGCTCCCTCTTTATTTGACATGTCTAAATCTTTTGTAATCGAAAGGGAGGTATTATTTCTTTTCCAAACTTGAAAAAACACTACCTAAAGAGGAAGTCACGATTGCTGTATTCATCGGGTTTATAGGAAAGAGGGGGAGGGAGCTTCCTTATTGGAAAAGGGGTTCTAATGTAGATCTAGGAAATAAAAAATTCTGTAGTGCCTGCTAAAAAAGCTAAAAAAATTCATTTGCAAGGCACCACAGAATCAAATACTATAAATCTGCGTTTGATGTGTTTAAATGCAATAAGCGCTGACAGAGAGGCATCTCACCTCCTCCCCGCCAGCTAACCAAATTTATCAGTGGAGATAAAAATGGCTAAACGAATCTTAGTCTATTTCAGTTTTGTATTTCAATGGCATGTCCGTAAGAAGCCGCCAAAATTTCCCATTATTTACACCGGTTGAACATTAGAAGCATGGTTTACAGCGTGCTTTTAATTCGCTTTTGACCAGAAATCTTAATTATTTCAGCGACTAGAGATACAGGAATTATTTTTTGAATGATTCCTGTACTAAGTCACGCCTTTAAAAAATAAAGGAAGAATAATGGTGAAAACAAAGCAAGAAACCTTGATGAAAACGAATTTAATCGATAGTCCCTTTTTTAAAGTGTTTGCAAAGAACTATCTGGCCTATTTAGGAAATAGCAATCCAACCTCTAATCAATTAGCGGAAATTCAAGCTCTGCTTGCCAGCACTTGGATACGACAACCGATTCATTTCGACCTGCGTTTAAGCGAGCAGGAAAAGCAATGCCTTTATCTATCGGCGCAAGGTAAAGAGGTGAAAGAAATAGCAGCGTTTTTAAAGGTATCCGCCCGAAGAGTGACTCAGCATCGGCAATCCATCTTTCAAAAATTGGATTGTAAAAATATAACCAGTGCGATTATTGTTGGATTGCGGTTTGGAGTAGTCAAAGCTGAGGATTTACGGAGAGACAGGTAGATTGGTTTGGTAAGTTACAATAACTACTCCCTGTATTGTTTTGAGTTAATCAAAAATAGTGGAATTTACGTCCCAGAAAATACTCTGGCGCTGCATACTCTATACGATGATCAATTTATATTGGTATTAGGAAAGGTATTACACCATGGGTGAATAAAATGGGGGGGTTCTTTACTCCGTATAAATTCTGGCATTAAAAATTTTGAGGCAGCGGAATAGGGACAACAAAAGTTAATAAATATTGTTAACTTATCAAAGTTAAGTTCATCCATACCTCAATAAGTAAATTAACTCTAAATGAAATGACTCTTTCATATCTCATTTACTCCCTTCATGTCTATGAGTCTGCGCTCTCTCAAGCTATCTTAGCTGGGATATCTATAATAACACTAGGAAGATGAATTGAAGATTAGGTTAAAATATGTCCAACTATTTTTATAAGGGAATATTGGAAAAAGACGCTCTTGTAATTTATTTATGCAGCACTGCCTGGAAGCCTAAGACAAATGGGAGAATTTACACCTCCTCCCTTAATGATGAGAAAAATCAGTTCCTTCATCCAACTCTTTATCCTCCTTCTTTTGTGTCAACTTGTTTGGGTGGGTTTCTAAGGAAGAAAAAAAGGATGGTTTGCCTTGCAGGGAGCTCTGCTCTTTTTGTTGCTGTTGCTGTACCTGTTCCATATCTATTTTTTTAAGAAGAACACTGATATATTTTTGAGATTGTTTTAATTCTGAGAGCGTTTTAGTCAAAAATTCGAACTCAGACTCTATTTTTTTTTTGCGTTTTTCTACTTCGGATTCTTTAGTAGGTATAGGCGCTTCTCTTAACTCATTCAATCGCTCTAGAAGTGGTATTGATTCCACCAAGTTTGTAGTAATTATTTGTTGCTCTAGTAGACTAATATCTAGTTCACGATTTTCTCTTTGCAACTCATTATATTGTAGCGATTCTTCATTATCATAGTCAGTTGCATTAAGTTTTTCCATTTCTTTTATTAATTCTGCTATTTCATCTTTGATCGCTTCCTTTTTATGGGAGATTATAAGGCCTATTTTTTCCATCATGGTTTTTACGGATACCTCCATTGAGCTTAAATGGGGCAACTCATCATGGCTTACCGGTGCCAGCCGTTGATATATTTTTTCTGCTTGCGGATTCATGGCAACCAAATTTGCTTGATATTTTTCTCTTAATTTAAAGAGCCTAAAACCACCGCCTTCTTGAATCAAATCAATTCTGAGATTTTTACCCCTAATACCAATAGTAGTAAAGGCAATTTCTAACATTTCTTTATCTGAAATACCTAATATCTTGCTGATTAAAGGGGACATATGATGCCCATAAAAATCAGATTGGCCTGGCTTCTTTTCTAGCTTTATATATTTACTAATATAATAAGCAAGTTGAGTGGATATAGTTTCAGTAATGTTGCAGCCTGCGGAACGTAACATAAATGTACTATCTTCCATTGCCACTACTGGGAATAAACAGATAGCTCCAGGTTTCATTACTCCCTCATCAGGATTAGCAAGTCGCAAGATAGAACCAGAATAACGATAACCAATATAAGTTGGGAATTCATTTACTAATAAGCGTTCGAAATTTTCTGCAGAAATAAAAAATTCGTATTTGATAAGATTAGCAGCCTCTTGAGATGGACCTTTTGGTTCTCGAGTCTGAGCGTATTGTCTCTGATTAGGTAGTTTAGGAATGTTATTTTTTTTGCATAGAGTCTCAAAGTCAGCGACTAATTCAGCAAAATCCTGATTTTCAACACTGTCTTTTTGACAGGTAATGCTTAAATAACCACTAGGTCTTTGAATGCTGGCATTAGGATAGCCTGGCTCTTCATTGAGTTCACGTTGTATGGCTCTTAACAGATAAAATACGTTCATTAATTTGATTGCAATTATTCAATATAAACATCATTAGTCTAGTACTAAAATTGAGCACAATCAAAAAAAGCGCTGTTACCAATATGATCAAAGTTAGAAAAGTTAAATTTTAGGTAGATCTCAACTGTAAATGCCGAACTGTTCACTGATGAAGAATACTTCATTTTACTGGGGTTCGCGAATGCCATACTACTCCGGACTGGTTGTTAATTTATAAAATTATTAAAGACAGTATCTACGCTTGCTTAGCAAGCTCTCTAATGATAATCCTCGACGTCTTGAAGGAGTTTTCTGTGCTTCAAAATTGTTTCATTCTATTCTGGTATCTTTCTTCTGCTTCTTTTTCTAATTTTTCCAAAGAATATTGAGTTTTAAAAATAGACAACCATCCTGTTCTCGAAGAACTAACCACCCCATCTTTCAATTTCTGATTAGCACACTCAATAATTTTGATATTGTCATTAACAGAGCATTTGCTGATAAAAGAAAAAATGTGAAAGTATATTTCTGGTAGAATTTTTCCCTCTATCACTAATTGCTGCCCTTGAAATGCCCAGACATTTGCAGCTGTTGATAAATATCCTTTTGCTTGTTCAAAATTGAGGTTATATCCCCTCATCAGTTGGTTTAGTTTTCCTGCTCTCTTTATTAGTGGGGCTAAGTTCTGAAGGATATACTCTTCTATAATTTGCTTTCTTTCTTTTTCACCGCGAGTAGATTGCCCTAAATCTAATAAATCAATGACATACTGTTCTGCTATACACTTTCTTAGTTCGTGAGTATCACTAAAACTCATTAAGTGTAACAGATTCGCCTCATTGATATGCCCTCCTAGTCCATAGCAAGAAGCAGCCCACTCTGCATTGCGGCAGGCAGCCCCTTTTTTGGACAAGAGCTCATTGACCTCTTTCAGGTACCCTCTGCTCGCATAGCCCGTTAGAGCAGACTCTGGGCCTGCTCCTTGGGCGATGAGTTCGTTTACTGGGTTAACATGCCCTCCTCGTGCATAGCTGATAACCAGATCGTTCTTACTCATGGCCGGTCTCACTTGGGGGATAAGTTCCTTGACTTGAAGGATATGTCCGCCTTCCGCATAGCGCATTAGAACACATGCTATGGGCCTTCTTTGCGCCATCAGTTGGTTAACTTCATACACATGTCCACCCATCGCAAATCCTGCTAACGCGTCATTTTCATCCCCTGTTTCCGTGCGCAGTTTTTTGACCTCGCGCCATCGCCCACCTATCGCAAAGCCTTCTATGGCATTAGCCTTATTGGCTCCCTCAGCCATCAATTGGTTGACCGCGTCCACATGTCCACCTATCGCAAACCCCCTGGTAGCTTTACCTCTACTAGCTCCTTGCGCTATGAGCTGTTTGGCTTCATGAACATGACCACCTATCCCAAAGCCTTCTGCAGCATAATCTTTGTTGGCACCTTGTGCGATTAATTGGTTAACCTCATGGACATAACCACCTATCGCAAAGCCTTTTGCAGCGTAATTTTTACTAGCTCCTTGCGCAATCAGTTGGTTAACTAGACGTACATGACCACCCATCGCATATCCCTGTACAGCGTAATTTATGCTCAAGTTAAACCGCGTTAACAAAAGCTCAACTGCTTCGATATTTTTTTCCTTGGCTAGTAATATCACCGCATTGTATTCACAGTAAAAGGCCCCTAGAGAAAAACCTTCTTTCTCAAGTTGAGCTAACTCAGTTACATCATTTTTTTTAGCTAATTCATAAACCAACTGAACTAGGGATTGAGGAGATAATATAGTCATATTTAAAATATCCAATTTAATGGAGTCACGAAAAGTAAACTTAACCTGATCTCTTTGTTTGATTTATGGGCATAATGGTTTCATTTGAGCGGAGCGAAATACAGCGAAAAATTTTCTAGAACAGATTCCCGAAAGGAATTCACCATTAATCTCTACAAACAGTTGTCTTTTAAGAAAGGGGTTGCTCGGGTTCTGTCGAAAATAGAAAAAGCTAGTATACTCATACTCTAAAGCTAAAAATTGGAGTTTAAAATTGAGCGGTGATTAGTTTTACAAGTCGTCATTTTCCAAAAGATATCATATTGATGGCTGCTCGATAGGAACAGCCCATGATTTTAGTTAACGCGACACTTAAGCTTTGTTTTGATAGTTTTCCTACAGCGGTATCGATAAGGCTATTCATTCTAACTCCTGTTGTTGGGGTATTTGACTATTCTCATCAACGCGTACTGCTTAAAACCTTAAAAATTTGTTTTCTTAAAACAAAGTAGGGATTGTTACGCAAAGAACCTGCCAGGTATTGATGTGGCTGCTTAATCGAAATCAATCTCGTTCATTTTGCTCGTTCTCATCGATTGTAAAAAGGGCTCTTTTAGAATACCCGCGAAATTGTTCTGATTTAACTCTTCCGCGTCACTCATTTGAATTACTGTGAAAATTAGTGCCAAGTGCCAGTGTTCTATGAATATCGATGGTTGCCTGAAATTTAAACCAGTTTTTTTTAGCCAGCTCGCCATCTTTCCTTTCCGCATTTAATAGACCATTAAAAAATCAAAATCCCATGTTATCAGTTTGTTGAGCTTTAAAATTTACATTCGATGTAATTATTAATATTTGATTTCAGTGGGGTTGATCTCCTCCCTAAAAATAGATCCACTGTAAATTAGAGAATCTGGCAAAATATCAATTAATAAAAACGGGGTATTT
>NZ_JBLZIO010000028.1:0-37452 GCF_048553315.1 Legionella sp. ST3F1
CAAGAGCGTTTAGAAGGTTACTTGTTGTACAAAAAATCGGCAGAGATCTGATCAAGAGACAGTTGCTTGCAACCAGGGTTACGACATAGCGCTGGATACTTACATCAATAAAATCAATTTTATCTTTTTATCTAATGATGGTTCACTAACTTCATTAGGCTCTTTATTATCCTATGCCATCATAGCTTTACCCGTTTAAGGTTATTATTACAGCTGCTTTTACTTAAAGGTGACTTTCTCAATTATTGCAGGTTTATTTTTAGGACTGTTATCAGAGGATGCAATAAAAAGGGTTTGATTATCTTGTCCGCCAAGGACACAATCAAATGGGTGAAAACGGGTTTTTATAACCGTTAAGCAATTTCTATGGGAATCAATGCATAGCACCTCCTTTTTTCCTGGTGAGGCAATCCATACAGCATTCAGCTTTTCATCAAAGCAAATTCCATCAGGATAATGGCGGTTTAAATTCTCTGGTACGCCATGCTCATCGAAGCTCACTGCAAAACCTAGATTATCGAATTTGATCCATGGCCGTTGATTTATCAAAGTATTATCTGTGTGAATATCAAAAATGGATACAGTCGCTGAAAATGTCTCTGCTACTATCAAGTGTTTACCATCCGGCGTTATCAAAATACCATTCGGATAGCCAAGATTGGACGCCGCTATTTTAATATCACGTTCTTTTGTGATCATTAGAATATTTGATTTAATTGGTTTTATTTTGTGTTGCGGATAAAAGCCTGAGGTACTCACATAAATGATATCATTTTGAGAAACAGTAAAATCATGACAATAACCTGGCGTGGCTATCTCAAGTGATTTAAAAATAGATAAAAAATTATCTTTATATTGCAACAACTCTCTCTTTTTCAGCGCGGTTATTAACAGACTCTTATCCGATAACCAACCTAATCCGGCAGGAGAAGCAACAGAAATTTTTGTGATTAATTGACCTGTTGCTGAAAAACAATATACGGTATTGCCCCCTAAATCACAGAACCATAAATTATTATTATGCCATCTTAAACCTTCAGTAAATTGAAAACCATCGAGAAAAATTTCTGTATTAAATATGTCCATGTTATATCCTAAACAGATTTTACCTGCGTATTAGCCGCGTAAAAAATTGATAATCCAATGGGCGATCAATTCATCATCTGCATCTTGCTGCAATGACTTAAGTCCTTGTTCATAGCATTCCTTGCCTAGAATGCGCTCACGATCTTCGATTAAGGCTTGAGAATAAGCTTTGGTAAATTCCGGATGGCCTTGTATGGTGAAGAGGTTATCGCCAAACTGCAGCATATAAAACGGACAGAAGTCACTGCCGGCAAGTATTTCCGCGTTTAGGGGTAATGTTACAACCTGATCTTGATGACTGACCAGTAGCTTGAAATTATCACGTTGAGGAATCATCCAGGGTTTTTGTTGGGTCATTTTGTTTTGTGACATACCTACACCCCAGCTCTTCGGGGATTTAATCACTTCTCCACCCAAGACTTTGGCAATGAGCTGATGACCAAAGCAAATGCCAATCACTTTCTTTGCGGCGTTGTTTAATTGCAGTACGAAATCCTCAAGTACTCTTATCCAGGGAAGATCATCGTTGACGCCGTGGCGACTGCCTGTAATCAAGTAAGCATCACAAGTATCAATAGTAATTGGTAATTCACCCTGGCGCACATCGTAAACGACAAACTCCAGGGAAGGATCTGCTTTTTTTAGCAATCTGGCAAACATATCTGGATATCGTCCATGGACTGGAGCAAATTTTTCCTGAACCTCATCACATTGTAATAATCCAAGATTCATGATGGCTCCGGCAGGTAAGCTATTTCCCCGACAATGGCTGCATGCAGAATAGTCTGATACTGCGATACATTGAAGGGAATAGGATTGCTACCAGCTGCGGCATCCTCTGTGGCCATTGCCGCAATTCGTGATACCTGCAAATCATTAATACCTATTTCAGCTAAGGAATGTTCAATGCCTATTTCATGGCGCAGTTTTAATACCCAGTTAAAAAAACCATCAAAACCATCACTTATCTGCAGATAGGCAGCGAGGCGCGATATTCTATGCTCTATAGCTGGTCTGTTAGCCTGTAATACGTAGGGCATAAGAATGGCATTTAAACGTCCATGATGGGCATCGTAAATAGCCCCTAAGGGATGTGCCAATGCGTGCATTGCACCTAAACCACGCTGAAAAGCGGTAGCGCCCATCGCTGAGGCGACAAGCATCTGTGTGCGAGATTCCAAGTCATTCCCATTTTTAACAGCACGAGGTAAATACTCTTTTACAAGCCGAATACCTTCGATAGCGATTCCTTCTGCCATGGGGTGGTAATAGTTGGAACATAAGGCTTCTAAAGAGTGTGACAAGGCGTCCATACCAGTGGCTGCGGTGAGCTGGGGGGGTAGCTCAATGGTAAGCTCTGGATCCAGAATCACTATTTCAGGTAACATTTTAGGATGGAAAATAATTTTTTTTATATGTTGTTCACTATCCGTAATAACTGACGCGCGTCCTACCTCCGAGCCAGTGCCTGCAGTGGTTGGTATGGCAACTACAGGGGCTATCTCTGCGGCATTGACTCGCTTCCAATTATCGCCGATGTCTTCAAACTCCCAGAGCGGGCGTTCTTGGCCAACCATTAAGGCAATCGCTTTACCCGCATCAAGAGCTGAGCCCCCCCCAAAGGCAATCACACCATCATGTTTGCCAGAATGGTAAGCGTTTACTCCTGCTATAACATTCTCACCGTTTGGATTTACTTTGATTTGACTGAACACCGCTACACGCAGCTGAGCTTCCCGGCAATGTTGTACTAGATTGGCGAGCATAGGCAACTGGGCAAGGCCTGGATCGGTTATTAGCAAAGGAGCTTTCATGCCTAGTGTCCTGCATGCTTGGGCAAGCTCGTTTACTCGTCCGGCTCCTACTCGCACCTGAGTAGGATAGTTCCAGTTAGCCGTCAATGATGGCAGGTTCATGTTATAAACTCCTTTAATTAGGGTCTGTTGACATTTCGACTCAGGCTAGCGAAATGTCAACAGACCCCAGTGTATGATTGGATCCTATGCATAAGACTGGGTCTTTTTACAACCTAACATTCGTTTAGCGACATATATGCTTTGATAGCGAATTCATATTAACTGACCGTTTTTATATGAAAAGATTTTGGACGGGTTAGTGACTCATAGCCAAGCACAGATAAGGTGCAGCCGCGACCAGAATTTTTTACACCAGTCCATGCTAATGCTGGATCAAGATAGTCACAGCGATTAATAAAAAAAGTGCCTGTATGCAATTGCTCGCCAATGGTTGTACCCGCAGCAATATCTTTAGTACAAACAGTAGCAGTCAAACCATAGTCACTGTCATTCATCAAGGCAACGGCCTCAGCATCACTATTGACTGCCATGATACCTGCTACTGGCCCAAAAGATTCCTCCGACATTACCCGCATTTGATGATTAACCTGAGTTAAAATCTGGGGAGCCATATAAGCAGAGCCAGACTTATCCATTGGAAAATTTTGTCTATCAATATGCGCTACAGCACCTTGTGCAACTGCTTCTTTAATTTGAGCGCGCACAAAATCAGCACGAGCAGCGGATACCAAGGGACCAAGTGTGGTTTCAGGATCATCGGGTCGCCCAAGTTTATATTCCTTAACCAGATCTACGGCTTTCTTAACAAAAAGATCATAGACATGTTGATGCACATAAATACGCTCTATACCACAGCAGGATTGACCTGAGTTAAAAAAAGCGCCATCAACCAGGGTTGCAACGGCTTGATCAATATCAGCATCTGCACGTACATAGGCAGGATCTTTACCACCTAGTTCAAGACCAATATTGAGAAAACGTCCAACAGCAGCTTTTTCAATCATTTTTCCGCCGGCAACAGAACCAGTAAATGCCACATAGTTAATCGCTGGAGATTGGATGAGTTTTTCTGTGTCTGTGTGAGTGAGATGTAAGTACTGGAAAACCCCATCGGGCAAACCAGCTTGAACAAATGCTTCCGCTAAACGTTCTGCTACCAGAGGCGTTTGTGCAGAATGTTTCAGCAACACCACATTGCCCGCCATAATGGCTGGAATGATGACGTTCACTGCGGTGAGAAAGGGATAATTCCATGGCGCGATTATTAACACTGCTCCCAGAGGTTCACGTTTGATATAACGGATAAAATCTGGTTTTTCAGGTAATTCAATGGTTGCCAATGCTTTATCGGCATTATTGATCATATAAAGTGCGCGTTCTTCAAAACCGGTTATTTCGCCTGCGGTATAACGAATAGGGCGTCCCATTTGCCAGCAAATCTCTTCTGCAATCGCTGCCTTGTTAGCCACAAGGATTTCAACAGCGGCCAGACAAAATTTTGCTCTCTTTGCTAACGAAGTTGTACGCCAAGTACTTTTTGCTGCCTCAGCTTTTACCAGAGCTTGGTGGATAATTTCTTGACTGGCAAACTGACGTTCAACATACAGTGAGTTATCAATAGGAGAATAGGTTTTTAATGTGTCCTTCATCTTAAAATTCCTTCAGAATCTAGCCGGTTTGACATTTCGCTAGCTTAAGTACCAGGGTTTAGTAGAAATGTCCTAAATAATTTCAAAGTAACGATCCAATTCCCAATCAGTAATATGTCGGCGAAATTCTCGCTCTTCCCATTCGCGTGAGGCTGCGAAATGCTCAACAAATCCCTCGCCAAACAGAGAGTAGGCCGCTGCCGAATTTTTCAGGCGTTGTGCTGCTTCCCATAAGGTTGAAGGCAAAGCCAATTCCTTGTTATGAGATTGAGTGTAGGAGTTGCCTCGAATTTCCTCTTCTGGCTCCCACTCATGCTCAATCCCATATAAACCCGAGCCTAATGCTGCAGCGAGGGCAAGATAAGGATTCGCATCGGCAGAGCCCAAGCGGTATTCGATTCGTTGTGATTTGTCACTACCTGGAATCAAACGTAAGGCAGTAGTACGATTTTCTACTCCCCATGTGGCGTCAGTGGGAGCCCAAAATCCAGGAATCAGACGAGTGTAGCTGTTTACAGTGGGTGAAAACATGGCTAACAATTCGGGCATCAATTTTTGTTGCCCGGCCAGGAAATGGCGCTGGATCTTACTCATATTGTATTTCGTTGAGGGATCATAAAAAGCGGAAGACGAGTTGTTTTTGTTTCGCAACGACATATGAATATGACCACTTTGCCCCGGGTAAGTGGGCGACCATTTAGCCATAAAAGTTGCCATCATATTATTGCGCTGCGCCAATACTTTCATAAAAGTTTTAAACAGCGCTGCTTTGTCGCCAGCAGCTTCAGCTTTATCTACTGCTATCGCTGCTTCAAGTACTCCGGGACCTGTTTCTGTATGGAGAGCTTCAATAGGGAAATCCATAATTTCACCCATATTGAGGATTTGATGATACAACTCCGCATGGACACTATTGCGAATCACTGAGTAACCGAAGAAATCGGGGGTCATTGGTTTTAAGTTACGGTACCCTTTGGCTCGTATACTGTCTGGCGTCTCATCAAACATGAAAAATTCATATTCCAAAGCAGCATAAGCATCAAAACCCATCATCTCTGCTTTTTGAATGACGCGACGTAACACACCGCGGGGGCATAATTCCGCTGCCGCACCGTCAAACTCGGCCATAAATAATAATTGATTGTCTTCAAAAACAAGCTCACGACAACTCTGAGGCAAAATACGCACTAATGCATCTGGATAGCCAGTATGCCAACCAGTATATTTAACGTTATCAAAAAGCTTGTCTTTGGAATCCCAGCCCAGAATTACATCGCAAAAAGAAAATCCATGGTCTAAGGCCGAGAAAAATTTGTTCCGACTCATGTACTTGCCAAGCATGATCCCGTCTATATCAATAAGTCCGATTTTTACGTGAGTGAGCTTACGTTCTTCAACGATGCCTTTTGCATCTTCCACTGTTCTAACATCCCTTGGATTTAACATCGTATGTCCTTATTTTTAAGTGATCAGCCAAGCATTAGACCTTTTTCCAAAATCTACTATGGTAGGAAAAAATTCTGTCCAGAAATTACAATAGAGATAATCATTATTTCGAGGTGAGCGAGCGCTATCTATCAAGAGTAGCATGTAAATCATGGAAAAGGATAGCGGAAGGAGTTGAATTTACCTTCGCCAAGTAAACGACTCGGCGAAGGTGAAAATTAATAGGCTTTTCATAAAGTTGCTACAGAAAAATGCAAGTCACGTCGCCGCAGAACAGGGGTGTTCAGGCAGGCATTAGGATTCGAGCACTGTATCGACGAAGCAAGAGTCTCCTAAGAAGTCTAGTGACTGGTAGTATCAAAGTCACCATAGAGATCGTAATCATCACTGTCGGTCACTCTAATATCTACCAAGTCGCCGACACGAACATTATCATTCAGTGGTAAAAAGACTAGACCATCTATTTCCGGTGCATCACTTTTGCTGCGCGCAATAATGTGTTCTTCGTTAATTTCATCAATTAAAACGGTTTGACGTGAACCAATTTTGGCAGCCAGCTTAGCGCGACTGATTTCAGCCTGCACTTGCATAAAACGATGATATCGTTCTTCTTTGATATGTTCAGGAACCGGGTCTGCCAATTCATTGGCTTTAGCCCCTTCAACTGGTGAATATTGAAAACAACCAACACGATCCAGCTCGGCTTCTTGCAAAAAGCCCAGCAACTCTTCAAATTCGTCTTCAGTTTCACCGGGAAAGCCAACAATAAACGTGGAACGTAAGGTAATGTCAGGACAAATGTCACGCCATTGAGCAATACGTGCCAAGGTGTTTTCACTACTGGCCGGTCGTTTCATTGCTTTTAACACCCGTGAGCTGGCATGTTGCAGTGGAATATCCAGATAAGGGAGAATTAATCGGTCACGCATTAATGGGATAATCTCATCGACATGCGGATAGGGATAAACATAATGCAGACGTACCCAAATACCTAGATCGCCGAGTTGCTCACATAAATCATAAAAACGAGTGCTGATTGTTTTACCTTGCCATTCAACCGGTTGATAACGAGTATCGACACCATAGGCGCTAGTATCTTGCGAAATAACCAATAATTCCTGTACCCCTGCATCTTTTAAGCGTTTGGCTTCACTTAGTATTTGCGGCAGAGAATAACTTTGTAATTTACCGCGCATGGTGGGAATGATGCAAAAGGTACATTTTTGATTGCAACCTTCTGAAATTTTTAAATAGGCGTAATGACGCGGTGTTAATTTAATGCCTTGAGGGGGTACTAATTGAGTGAAGGGATCTACAGGAGGTGGTAAATGCCTATGCACAGCACGGACAACTTCCTCGTAAGCATGGGCACCACTGATATGTAATACATCAGGGCACGCTTCACGAATAATATCTGCTTTGGCACCGAGGCAACCTGTTACAATAACACGTCCATTTTCGGCCATCGCTTCTTTAATGGTGTCCAAAGATTCTTTGACTGCTGCATCAATAAAGCCACAGGTATTGATTACTACGACTCCGGCATCTTGATAACTGGATACCAAATCATAGCCCTGAGCACGCAGTTGAGTAATGATTCGCTCTGAATCCACCAGTGCTTTAGGACAACCCAAACTGACAAAGCCCACTCTATGATTCATAATTTTCTATCTGTAAAAAAAGTGGGCGAATTATACCGTTTCTAGGGTAAGGTTGTCTAATATCTCGCTGAGATTCGTCATTTTTAACATGCCTGGCGCCTTGATCTGGCATACGCCATTCGATCCTCCAAATTCTATGCAACTATAAAAAAATGTTGAGCTTCTTTCAATTGAATGATCCCCAGGTCACTATCGATACAGAACATCAACAGAAATCATCAGCGCCTTTCTAAAATGGCATCGCAAGCGGAGCATCCCACTGGTGTATGGTTTTATCTCAAGTATTGTATCAATGCTCTGGCTAAATTCTTACTTTTAAGGTCACCTGCAAGTTTTTTGGGCATAGTAACTACTAGTTATCAGAACTATCTCACCCAGGCCAAGCGGATTGATTTTTACTCCTGTAAGAAATACCGGGAATGTAAAGATAAGGAGGTACTGTCACCTTTTGGCCATGACAGCCTGGTTTTAGAGTAACACTATTAACGAGAAACCATTTAGTACGATGGCGATAACCTAGCTCGTGAGATGGCCTAAGCTTGAAACACGTTCTTAATAGTTCCATGGGACCTAAAACCCAGCGATGTGGGGCAGCCGCAATCCAGGCAGCAGCTTCTTGTTTCTGCTTTGAGCGGCTCATGTGATAGGCATAATGCCAGATAGGTTGATGAGCAAATAACAGATGTTGCTCCTTAACACCTAGAATTAGAAGAGATTCTTGATAAGGGACACGCTCAGCTGTTTTATTCATGATAGCTGCTGGAGTGCGTAAATTGTTTAGCTGTGGATAAAGCAACAGCGAGTAACAAAGCCAACAAAGGGTTAGCCCAAGCAATATGCGTACTAATGGAGCCTGGCGCAATAAGGAATTAATAAGTAATAAGCCAATCCCTAAAAAAAACAAAGAGAGGCTCAATGTTGTACTCAGATCCGTAGTGAGAATGGCTGGTTTTTTACCAGTCAGTAACATACATGCAATGGCAAACACAATAATCGTTATCAGCCAATATAAACCTCGCAGCAATCGGGCTGGCCAAGTATAACCAACCAGCTCCATTAGCCAAGGAGATGCTAACAAAGCGAATGCGGGTGTGGCTGGCGTTAAGTAAACTGCTCTCTTGCCAGGGGAAATTGAGAAAAATAAAATAACCAGTAACACATAACCTAATAATAAGAAAACACGTCGATCGCCCTGCTTAAGAGCAGCTTTCCAACACCCAATCAGCCACGGTAAAAAAAGAGATAAGGGCAACCAGAATAAAGGTATGACTTGGATTAGATAATACCAAACGGGTTTGATATGAACCCATGAGTGAGCATAGCGACCCACTGTCTGATGAAAGAGAATATCATTGCGATAAGCTTCCAGGAGAGGGGACGCGCTATGTTGCGTGCACCAAATCATCGGTAACAACCAAAGACTGATAGTGGCCAGCATGACTAGAGGACCTGCTGCAGTTTTTGCAATAGAGGAAAATCTTGCTTGACGGATTACATCAAAATGAGTCCATAGAGCGGGGAATAAGATGAAGACCGCAAGAATACCAACTCCTTTCGTAATAATTCCAAGACCTGTCGTAAACCAGCCAAAATAGTACCAACGCCAACCGCCGCTTAAGAGCAAAAAACGTAAAAACCCATAAATACCGAGAGTAACAAATAGAGTGACTAGCGCATCTATCTGGGCTGTTTTAGCTTGCAGTGTAAATTGTACCGTAAAGAGCAACATAAGTGCTGCAAGAAAACCGATTTCCCTATTCCATAATCGACAACCCAGATCCCATGTAAGAATCAATGTCAATAAACTCGCCAACAGCGAAGGCAGCAAAAAAGCTATTTTAAGAGAGTGAGTCAATAAGTATGAGACAACGATTCCCCACATAAAGAGCGGTGGTTTATCAGCATAGAGTTCTCCTCCACGCATGGGAATGAGCCAATGCCCACTCTCTAGCATTTGTTTAGCGATCAAAACAAAACGTGGCTCATCAGCAGGCCAGGGATCACGCAAACCAAGACCTGCGCCAAGTATCACCAAGGCTAAGAGTATTAGTAGCCAATACCTATTAGTAAAAGCGATTATTTGGCGATCGACCAGCATGGAATCCCTGTCTAAAGTAGTGACAAAATTGTAGATAACGAATCTTACATGATGAAAATCGATAATCAATCTTTTGGGCAGCTGCACTGCGAGGCAGTGGCGGAGAATAGCGTAATCAGGGTATTCATTATCCAAAACCAAAATACGCTATGGATTGAAACAATCGAGTTAGTTCGAAGGGCGTGGTGAGTTAGGGCTTGAATTTGTAAGCAACAATCGAAATTCAAGCTCTGATAGCTGGTCTTTTATCCAGCCAGCGACGTATTCCTTTGGGGAGGGTTACCATGTTGTATAGCGCAGTCTGTTGTCACCTCTTGGCTTGTTGAGTAAAAAAATGTACTCGATGAAGAGGATTGGCTGATTGGTGCGATATCTACAGAAAATTCTTCTTTTTTCTGCGGGATGACCTCTTTGGCTAAATATCCCAATACACCACCCAGTTTTGCCAGGTTTTCACGCAAATAGGCACGACTTGTTTGATCTTTATTTTCCTTGTACATGGCGTAGTAAAAGGCCAGGACATCATTTGCTGACGACTCCTCCTGCGACTTGGGTTTAGAGCTGTCAGAACGAGATAAACGCCATCGTTCATAAGCTGCTTTACCATATTGCTCATGATTTATAAATTTATTACCCAAACAATTCCATTCAAATCTGTTTCGGGGATGTAAGCGAAATCCACAATGGTAATGAAATAGCAAGGATTCATAACCTATATCTACTTTGATGTTTCCATTGGTTTGAAATCGTTTGGAAAAACTTAATCTGAATACTAATTCATGGAGCGCAGTGCCAACATTTCTGCATTCCCGAGCGGGAGAGGTATTATGCAATTGGTTGATAATAATATATTTTTTATAATTCGGTGCTCCCAAGCGCTCTTCAGAAATGTTGACATAACCAAGCTGTTTCCCGTCGCTGTCGATGATTTTATAGGTATGCTGATACCCATCTTCATTTACAACAGAAAATTTTAGAGGATTACCTTCCTTATCGAATAGTTGGGTAGTTAATTTCATCTAATTGTCTCCTGGGAGCATGCAGTAATTGGCTAGAAAAGGAATTTATTTTAAGCATTTTAAATATTTGTTGGTCATGATTACAGCGAAAATTAGGAAAGTACGGAGTCCAAAAAGGAATAGATGCATTGAATAAACAGATAGATTTAGTTGCAATTAAGAACTAATTATCAGACTGATATCTCCAGAATTTTGGCATGCAGAGACAGCAAAGAGTGACACCTGCAACGCATAAAAAACCGCCAGAGACTATAGCAGTGGTAATACCAGCGGCGGAGGCAATAACACCTGCTCTGCTATCCCCTAGTCTGGGGCCGCTTAAATAACTGATCATTTCAATGCCCGCTAAACGGCCGCGATAGTCGTGCGGGATCGAATGGTTCCACAGAACACTTCTAAAAATTCCGCTGATTGCGTCAAAAGCACCAGAAAGTGCCAAAAAGACGAAAGCCCAGAAAAGTGAGGTCGATAAGCCAAAGCCTACCATGGTGAGTCCCCAAAAGGCCGCTGCAATCGCTATCGCTTTACCATGTTGTTTAACTCTAGTTGTCCACCCGCTGACAAAAGAAATCAACAAGGAACCAACAGCAGGTGCTGCGTACAGTAAACCCAATGTTTGTGCACCACCCAGGGATTGTGCAATTGCCGGGAATAGTGCATTAGGCATTGCAAAAACCATCGCTATAAAATCTACACAGTAACTTCCCAAGAGCTCCTGTCGTTTCCAGGCGAATTGAACTCCTTCTTTTATGGCTGCTAAAGCTGATGAAGTGTTTGCAGCAACCGGCTTGGGTGGATTTTTCATAAGGAATAAACTGGTAATCGAGATAGCAAAAGTGAGTAAGTCAATACAGTAAGTTACTACGATTCCCAAGTGGGCAATAATAAAGCCGGCTATAGCGGGTCCAACAATCATACAAAAACTGTATTTAAAGCTTACTAACACGCCTAAAGCTTTATAATCCCCCGGCAGGACTAATT
Organism: Legionella sp. ST3F1; assembly: GCF_048553315.1. NCBI lineage: Bacteria > Pseudomonadati > Pseudomonadota > Gammaproteobacteria > Legionellales > Legionellaceae > Legionella > Legionella sp. ST3F1. Next base: position 11,758 of record NZ_JBLZIO010000028.1, read on the forward strand.
GTTGGCTCATGCTCTCTAAGGCTGGGCGATGTAATCCCGTAATAGCAGACATCAATGAAGAAATAACAAAAATGCCAGTGAGACTGGGTTGCGTAATATAAGCGTTAATAGCCAGGAGGGCGCAGCCAATAACAAGACATGCTTCACTCATTATCACTAAACTGCGGCGATTGTATTTATCCGCAAATACACCACCAAGCAGTGCAGTAATTAATAAAGGAATCAATTGAACCAGACTTAATAATCCTACCATCAGCGATGAGTGGGTTAGTTGATAAACTTGATAAGGTAAGGCAACAGTTGTAATCATTGTTCCAATAAATGATACAAATTGCCCGACATAAAGTAGGGCATAGTGACGGTTTTTCTTAAGAAGGGAAATATCAATAAAAAGATTCAAAATAAACGCCTTTAGCCAAGTAGGATTTTCGAGTTTTCCTGCCCTGTGGTAAAAATTTTGGTGTTTTATCCAGGAGACGTAAACTCCCGTTCATCACCGGTTTGTTAAAAAATAAGCGAGTAGGTAGGGTAACTACGCTAAATGGATAAAAGTTGTATTTTATATGAAATACAAAATACATAAATAAGTATTTGCCTCTGTGGGGTTAACACCCTACGCCAGACATAAGAGCAGCGGGTACTAGTTGATCTTTTTCTAACGTATAGGTTTTGTTGGGTACTACACTAACCCAGTTAGTCAGCAAATCGGGTTCTCCTACACCTTTTGACCACACTAATATTCTGAAGTGGCTTGCGTTTTTAGGGAGATCTAACTCGCTCTTTCCTGTTTGTGAAATAATTTGTAATGAATCTGAGTTCAGTTTTAGACCATAGATTAGCGCTTTATTCTCTTTTTGCATCTCTTTAGCAGTTGTCGCCCATTGGACAGCAATCCTTGATTTTTGATCTTTTAGGGGAAAAGTTGTTTTATTGTCGAAAACAATAGTTGTAGCAAACCCTACGGAAGCAACGATTAGGGAGAGAAAGCATGTCATGATTTTTTTCATCTTATCACCTGATAATAGTTATAGAACTGTTATTCCTTCTTGAGTCTGACATGGAGCATTTTTATTTATTTGGGGTGTCTTTAGTGGAAAACTTCCCTCAGAACAAAGTGTGGGCGTTTTGCCAATCCCTTTGAATAGTTCTTTAGGAATATGCACGGTTACATTCTTGATAACGTTGACTGCCTCAACAATTTCGAAATTACCAACCATGCTTAGGAACTGGTAACTCTCTTGTGGAGAGAAGCCTTGAGTGCGTACTAAAAACTCAATAGCATTTTTAGACGCCAGTTGCATGGCCTCCAAAAGATCTTCATTTAAGCCTACAATCATCCATTCGGAAGAATTTTCGATAATAGGCCAAGTAAATAAACTACTACCGTTTCGTTTGGTTTTATCAAAAACACCCTCAGCTTTAAGGTCTTTTCGTACAATAAACTGCAGCGTGATTCCTTCATAGGATGTCTCCAGGGCTGTTACATCAATTTCACCATTGCTTTGCATCGCATGTGAATCCCCAGTCCAAACCAGGGCCCCTTTGTGAAATACAGGTAGATAAAGGATAGAACCAGCTTGTAGACTGGGTGCATCCAAATTTCCACCAAAAGGTCCAGGGGGGACGGAGTTAAATTGCCCAGATACGGGTTGTCCCATCTGGGTTTGCAAATTGACAGGCCAGCCGTCTGGCCAGTCAAGCGGAGGGGCTACTGCTATTATTCCCGGGAATGGCTTGAGGTGTAAACACACTCCTTTTGTAAATTCGGTCGTGTTATTCTTTTTGTCATATTTAAAATATTTAATCCTTGGTTTGGTAAACTCCGATAAAATGCCTTGTGTTGGACTTAAGAAGTTATATCCGAAGTCATTCAATTTAATATCGAGAATCCGAATCTCTAATACATCGCCTGGCTCGGCCCCCTCGACGTAAACAGGGCCGGTCAATGTATGCATGCCACGTCTTTTCTGAATATCATGCTTGACATAAAATTTTGCTACATCTGCAGGTGTTGTTTTATTGAAGACCATTTCATGCAGGCAACTATTCCATGTTTCCAACGAGACTGCATCACCTGAGCGAATTTTTATGACAGGCGGTTTATCGAGCGTAAAAAGACCTAGGGTAGTTGTTTCGGAGGTTGCCGGAACGCGGTATGTTTCACCCATCAGTGAGGAAACATATAATACGCTGAGGATGAATGAGAAAATTTGGAATTTTTTTAGCATTTCTAGTCCTATTAAAAATAGCTAATATCGACTATGTTTATATGCATGTCTGTAAAAAGCAAGTAAATTTAATTATCGGATTTAATGCAGGAATACATGACCCAAAGAAATAAATACGGTGTTATTAATAGACTGGTTGCTCATCGGGAATAAAAATTGGAACTTCTTATAAAAAAAATCAGCTATCTTTTAGCCCTCACTATTTTATTTTCAATTTTGTTAGCTGCTTGTGATCTTCATGCCGAGTCATCCAGGAATCCGACGATAAGTTCTCCACCCCTATCAAATACAACAACGGAAACATCTGCGATTAGCTCAAACCCGGCTGCCGTTAATGTCACTACTGGCTCAGGAATTCTTCAGCAGTTAATACAGCAACAGTTAGGTATAAAGGATAATCATGGTATCGACATAAAAGGCGCATGGTTCGGGGATACAAATCGATTATTTACGGGAGGGATCCCTGCTGCGAAGAAGTCTACGTCGAATAGCGTAGGATTGGTTGATTTGACCATTGATATGGAGCGACTTAATGGGTGGAAAGGGGGATTATTTAGTGCTCAATTTCTTCAGCAGAATGCGCAAAACACGAATGGGCAGGCTGGCATTACGCAAGGATATAATTCCTTGCCTGATGTTCCGCCTTACAACCGCTCTGAACTTTATGCACTTTGGTATAGACAGGGTCTTTTCGATGACCGCCTTTTCATTCGTCTAGGGAAGACGATCACAACCTTGGATTTTAATAACGTAATAAAACCTGTCCAGCTCGAGCGTGGTGTACCTAATATTCCGGCTGTTACCAGTTTAATTTATACCCCGGTTTTTATTAATCCTGCAGTGGATGGAATCATGCCTGGTTATACCAATTCGGCCTATGGCATATCGGCAACCTATACTCCGGTCAAGGAATGGTATCTTTCTTATGGAATTTTTGATGGTAATTTAGCCAGTGGGAAACAAACAGGACTTACAGGGCCGACCTTCAATGGCAATCATTTTCAGGTGGGAGAAACAGGAAGCGCCTGGCTCTTGGGAAGAAAGCCGGGTACCTTGGGACTTGGATTATGGCATCAGACAGGCCTTATTCGCCAGAACAACCTCACTGAAACGGGGGCAACAGGGGTTTATTTATTTGGTTCCCAACGCCTATGGTATCGCCATCCAGGATACGACATTAGTGGTATCTCAGCGTTTTACCAATATGGCATTAATAATTCGAAAGTATTATCCATGAAGCAATCAGTCGGAGCTGGCTTAACTGCATTTGGTCTTGTTGCTAACCGGAGTTCAGATTCAATGGGTGCAGGGTTCTCGCTGGCTTGGTTGAATCAACGAACGACGAATCGCAAGAAGGAGGTGATGTTTCAATGGTATTACCAAGCCAAGTTAATCACGAACGTCTATTTGGAGCCTGCAATTTCCTATATCCCTAATCCGGGACAAAGCAAACGTTTAAATCCTGCTACAGCAGGAACATTACGGGCGATCGTATTATTCTAAACAGGCCACTGGTTAAATCGAAAACCAGATTGATTGATATCAACTGATCCGACCGGCCAGAGTTCAGAATGCCAGAGCTTCCTGTAATTGTTGTAAAAATTTATTTGCTGATGCTTCACCCACGAGACGTAAATTTTCCTGTTCATCACCATTTTTGTTAAGGAATAAAAAAGTAGGTGGTGCAACGACATTAAATAGGTTAAGAAGCGCTTTGTCTTGTTTGTTATTTGCGGTGATATCTACTTTCAATATGACAAACTCTTTTAGGGCTTTTTCCACACGAGGATCTTTAAAAGTAGTAACTTCCATCAGTTTGCAAGAGGAGCACCAATCAGCGTAAAAATCAATCATAACTGGTTTGCCTCGTGCCTTGGCAATCGCTTGTTGCGCTTCATCCACTGTTTTAACCAGTTCGTGCGAACTGCCAAGACGGTTTCCTTCTGCAGCGGCGGTAACCCGCAAGCCAGTTAAGGGTTGCAGCGGATTAGAGCCACCCATGCTTGCACCCACCAGTACCAGCAAACCATAAACCAGTAACAGAATACCTAATCCTTGGCCAAATTTAGCTTGCTTGGAATGAGCAGGACTCAGTGCGCCACAATAAATCCCTGAAAACACCAATAAACTTGCCCATAAAGCCATAACCAGGGGAGAGGGAAGAATACGTTCTAATAAATAGATCGCAACAGCAAGTAGCAAAACACCAAAAAAGGTTTTGACCGTGTTCATCCAATGACCTGCTTTAGGAAGCCATTTGCCGGCTGACATGCCAATTAATAAAAGCGGTATTCCCATCCCTAGCCCGAGGAAAAACAAGGCTATGCTGCCTAAAATAATATTTCCGGTGTGAGCAATATAACTTAAGGCACCGATCAGTGGGGCCGTAACACAGGGTGAGAGGATTAAAGTCGATAAACATCCCATTGCAGCCGCGCTAAGGTAGTGTCCTCCCCCTTGACGTTGACTGGCGCCAGCTAGTTTTGCTTGCCAGGAAACCGGTAAGCGTAGTTCGTAATAGCCAAACATGGACAGCGCCAACAAGATAAAAATCAGGCTAAATAGACTGATTATCCATGGTGATTGCATGGCGATTTGGAGATTGGCTCCTAATAAAGCAACGACAGCTCCGACGATTGCGTAGGTAACCGACATACTAAGTACATAGCTTAATGAGAGAAAAAAAGCTTTGCGAGTAGAGATATTTGCCCCATGACCGACAATAATCCCTGATAGTACGGGTACCATTGGTAAGACGCAGGGAGTGAATGATAAGAGCAGACCAAAGCCCAAAAAGCTTAGTATTATCATGAGCCCGTGATTGTTGGCTAATACAGCTTCGATATCATTCGTTGGTTGCTGTGGTGTTTCTACTTGCTCTTGAGTTGCTTGCGTTTCGATGTCTACCTGGCTAAGTGCCAGATTTTTATCGATTGTTAATTTGATTGACCGAGTCTCGGGAGGGTAGCAAAAACCATCATCTGAACAACCCTGGAAATATAAATTGATCAGGGTTTCTCCAGGTTGTTCCCCTAGAACCGGGACGGGTAATGACAGTTGTTGACGGTATACATCATAAGTACGACCACGTTTATCGGTTTTTTTTAACGTTTCGGGAAAGCGAAGGGTACCAAGATGAATATTGGAGCCAGGTTGCTCAGTTAATTTAATGCGATCGCTATAAAGAAAATAGCCTGGCTTAATTTGCCAATTAAGCGTGAACGTATTCGGGTCAATTTGTTTCGCCTGGACTTGAAAAACGTCAGCGGCAGGAAGAGGGCTAGCATAATTGATAAAAGAAGCTAAAATAAGTGCCGCGAATGAGAGCCATTTTTTCATAATATGCTTTTGAAAACCTGTAAAATTGTAGAACATTGTAGTCCCAAGATTAAAAAAACCAAAATTTTTTTAAATTTACCCCTTGAAAATAATCTTTTTGTCTCCATATGGCTGACATCAGCGTTATGTAGTGTTTAATATGTGGCGCTAAAAACTCAGAGCTTCCTCTGAAAATTATAGGTGATTAACCAATCAGGAGAAAACAAGTATGAAAATTCGTCCGTTACACGATCGTGTTGTTGTTCGTCGTATGGAAGAAGAACGTACCACAGCTGGTGGTATCGTGATTCCAGATAGTGCTACTGAAAAACCAATGCGTGGCGAAATTATCGCTGTTGGCGCAGGTAAAGTGCTGGATAACGGTGATGTTCGTGCTTTGGCTGTCAAAGTAGGTGATGTAGTCCTGTTTGGCAAGTACTCTGGTACTGAAGTTAAAGTAGCTGGCCAAGAACTCGTTGTGATGCGTGAAGACGACATCATGGGTGTGATTGAGAAGTAATCTAACAAGATTAAGGAGATTGTGATAATGGCTAAAGAATTACGTTTTGGTGACGATGCTCGTCAAAAAATGCTTGCTGGTGTAAATGCATTAGCTGATGCAGTAAAAGCAACTATGGGTCCAAGTGGACGTAATGTTGTTTTGGAAAAGTCTTTTGGTGCTCCTACTGTAACAAAAGACGGTGTATCTGTTGCGAAAGAAATCGATTTTGAAGATCGTTTCAAAAACATGGGTGCACAAATGGTTAAAGAAGTTGCTGCTAAAACTTCTGACACAGCCGGTGACGGTACAACGACTGCAACTGTACTCGCCCGTGCGATTCTGGTGGAAGGTCATAAAGCAGTTGCTGCTGGTATGAATCCTATGGATCTGAAACGTGGTATTGATAAAGCAGTGACTGCGGTAACCAAGCAATTGCAATCAATGTCTAAGCCTTGCAAAGATGGCAAAGCAATTGCACAAGTAGGTACTATTTCTGCTAACTCTGACCAGGCTATCGGTTCTATCATTGCTGAAGCAATGGAAAAGGTAGGTAAAGAAGGTGTGATTACTGTCGAAGATGGTAACAGCCTGGAAAATGAATTATCTGTGGTTGAAGGGATGCAATTTGACCGCGGTTATATTTCTCCTTACTTCATCAACAACCAGCAAAACATGAGTGCTGAGCTTGAACACCCATTCATTCTATTGGTGGACAAGAAAATCTCTAGTATTCGTGATATGTTGTCCGTATTGGAATCTGTTGCTAAATCTGGCCGTCCTTTACTGATTATCGCTGAAGATGTTGAAGGTGAAGCGTTGGCTACACTGGTTGTTAACAACATGCGCGGTATCGTTAAAGTATGTGCTGTTAAAGCACCTGGTTTCGGTGATCGTCGTAAGGCAATGTTGCAAGATATCGCTATTTTGACTAATGGCCAAGTAATTTCTGAAGAAATTGGCAAGAGCCTTGAAGGTGCTACATTAGAAGATTTAGGTACTGCAAAACGTATCGTTATTACCAAAGAAAACACCACAATTATTGATGGTGAAGGTAAGGAATCTGACATTAATTCACGTATTACTCAAATTCGTGCGCAAATGGAAGAAACGTCTTCTGACTACGATCGTGAGAAATTACAAGAGCGTGTTGCCAAGTTAGCTGGCGGTGTTGCCGTCATCAAAGTGGGTGCAGCGACTGAAATTGAAATGAAAGAGAAGAAAGCGCGTGTTGAAGATGCTCTTCATGCTACTCGTGCTGCAGTTGAAGAAGGTATCGTTGCCGGTGGTGGTGTTGCCCTGATTCGTGCACAAAAAGCCTTGGATGGTTTGAAAGGCGAAAATGCAGATCAAGACATGGGTATCAACATTCTGCGCCGTGCGATTGAATCTCCTTTACGTCAAATCGTGGCGAATGCTGGTTATGAGTCTTCTGTTATCGTTAACAAAGTAGCTGAAAACAAAGATAACTTTGGTTTCAACGCAGCGACTGGTCAATACGGTGACATGGTTGAGATGGGTATTCTTGATCCAACTAAAGTAACTCGTACTGCATTACAAAACGCAGCTTCTGTTGCTAGCTTAATGCTGACCACTGAGTGCATGGTTGCTGACTTACCTAAGAAAGATGAAGGTATGGCTGGTGCCGGCGATATGGGCGGCATGGGCGGTATGGGTGGTATGGGCGGCATGGGCATGATGTAAGTCTTTCCCCCGATTTAAAAACCCGCCAATTGGCGGGTTTTTTATTGCAGGAAAGAATTTGCTAATCTAAAAGTGGATTTGCAAATTAAGAATGATATCCCTGGGGAAAAGACATCGCGGCTTCATCCAATCTCTTTTGTTTTTCATAATGTTTAGGTTTTGGGTAATCCCACATTTCATAAGCCATTGGAACTTCTGTATTAAACCGTTGGAAGTCATTTTTTTGAAAGTTTAGCCTTGAGCGCAATACCATCCGATCTTGTGGAATAATTACTCTACTTTTATCATTATTTGCTTTCGCTAAGACATCACATTGCAAAACAAATTCGTTCTCTGGTGCTTTTATTAAATCTTTAATTATTTGATAGTCGTGATTTGTAGGTCTGCAATAATCCACATCAAGCATTGAAAAACTTTCCTCTGCCCAGGAATCACAAATAACGGTATTTGGATTCCATGCTCTTGGATCTGAGCTAAGTGTTGAATCCAAACGGCCGATGACTACGAAAAAATGGTCGGTAACCGGATTATTAAATAATTCAATGGATGGGCGTTGCTCTATGGGTAGCCTGGAAAATTTTTTATATAAATAAAGGTAGGCAACACAGGCTTTCTCACAACAATTTCCGACGCCATATTCTTCTGCCAATACGGCAATTTCATTAATCCACTCCAGGGAATACATTTCGTAAGCGATCTCTATTTCACGCATTTGATTCATTTTTTTAAATGCTTCCTGCGAGCTGGGCAGATAATAATCTTGTTCAGGGATTTGATTAGTCGAGGTTTTAATTTTGGATAGGGTGTAATCGATCGCTTTTTGTGAATAATAACCTTGCAAAGCGCTGTTGTTTGAGAAAAATTTCATACTAATTTTGAGACTCTAAAATCTGAGAGGTGTTTTTCTATTTATTTTATTACTTCTAAATTAATTAAATCTTAAGGATGCCTTTGTTCTATTAGTGGATTGTAATTTTATGTAGGTAGAGCTTCTCGATCTCATTGACTGTACTCTAGCTCTAGCTTAGTATCGCTAACCTGTTGTCCACTAGAGGATGTCGTTGACTCCTCAAAATTGAGAGTAGAAAAAATGAAAAAAATAATAAAATGCCTGGCAGGCATAATGATAATGATCCCTTTCGTTTCATTTGCGACTGTAATCCCTTTTACCAAATCAGATTGTGCCGCTTTAGCAATGCCTAAAACAGTGATCCTGGTACATGCTTCCTGGTGTTCACATTGTAGAAGTTTCATGCCTACTTACCAAAAAGTTTCTGATCTTAAAAAATATAGCGATTGGACTTTTTATGCGCTTGAAAATGATAAATTTGAAAAGGTTTGTGGTACTTCAATTCAGGGTGTTCCTGCAACATTTAAAAATAATATGAGAAGTGTTTTGTTAGGGAACAAATCTCAAGCAATGTTAGAAAATTTTTTGAATAACTAATATCGCTATTCGAATGACGCCTATAAAGCTGAGAGAGCCCAAAAAAATTGTTCACAGTAAACTTCTCATCCTTTGGTTGCCAAGCATAACGTTTGTACTGGATTTCTCCATTATCTCGGGGAGTTGATTGTCGAGTCTTGCAACGTTCCGTGGCTTGTCCACGGAATCCAGAACAAGTTAAAAATCACTTATAGAATCATTGTCATTTTCTTGAGCCTCTTGGCTCTCTTTTGTTCTTCTTTGTTCATAGGAAGGCATTCCACAACAAAAACTGGCTGACTAATTAGGGTTTTCATGCTTTTTTTACCAGTTTTTACAAAGGATTCAAAGGAAAAATTGGCGGCGTAATAGAATAAATTATGTTCATTTAGTTCATAATTTAGGAGATTATCATGCCTAGGATCATAGAGTTACCCAATTTTAGATATCCCACGAGTTTGTTAGAAGATAAAGCTTTTGCAGCTAATCCTGAAGTGAGTATTCAAACGGATATCTTAGATTCGTTTTCTAAAACCAGTTTATATGATGACGCCAATGTTTTAGACGAAAATAATTTGATCTCTAATGCTGGAAAACAAGCGCTTAAAGCCCAATTCAATACTTTATTGAACAAACTGGCACAAAAACTAATCGATGCAGGCTCTGGAACTGCGAATGATATTCAGAATGCATTATTTCTAAGAAATGATTCCTTACGAAATAAAATCAATAACTACATAGATAACGGCAATGCAACTGGAACGCGTATTAAAAGATATATTGAAAAATTGATCTATGTAATTGAACACTCCGAACAAGCAGAATCTGAAAAAAAAGCTGCTTTTACAAAATTGTTCTCTAATATCACTTCTTGTGGCCCAGGTTTAGAGGGTGAGTTAATTATTCAGATCGGTGAGGTGTCCGGCACGGCTACTCCCGAAGCAGTTTTCTCTAAATTAAGAGTAGAATTATTTGAAAAATTAGTGAGTGAATTAGCTCATGTAGTACACGCACCTGAACAGTATGAGAAGCATGTAAGAGCATATGCTGCCCAGTTATTGTCAGACCAATCCTATTGGCAACAACTCAACATTCCTGAGATTAAACAAATAAATGATGCTCAAGACGTGCATTTAGATGGCTTGATGGCACAAAGACCGCAATTACAAGACAATAATTTCAAGGAACGCTGGCGTGCGCGTTTCAAAGAACTTTTAGTAAAAAACTATAATCGAGAGGCGTTAGTTGACCGTTATCAAGGGGCCTATTACGAAAAACTGCAAGTCCTGGTAGCAGCGCAGGACTATGTGCAAATTTACCGGCTATTGGAACAGCTAGAGTTAGGAAATAAAATTTTTCAAGCTGAGCCGGGGCATTATGGTCTTACTTTTAATATCGATATTGAGCAACCAACATTTGCAATTACGGATGTTACAAAATTAGAACAATTAATACGGCATGGCTGTGAAGCGAAGCTCGTAACAGAGGGTTATATTAGTGATTTGTCACCACAAAATTTAGAGCAAATTTTGGCTGCTCTGGGACAAGACCAAACAGCCAGGCAATTTTGGGGTAAGGTATTTTTACGTGAAATTAAAAAGGGTCATGAGAACTATGAACCTATTTTCTTGGAGTTAATGGTACAAGGTAAAAATTCCGGAGAAGACGTTTTATATTTGATAAAAGATGTTGTTCAAACAGGTCATGTAGAATTACTGGGTAAAGTAATCGACAAAATTGACGGCCAACAATTACTGGATTTTCAGAGTAAATACGGTCGTGACTTTTTAAAAGCAGCGGTGTCCAGTGGCAGTGCTGGTATGGTTAACTTTATTCTTACTCGGGGTAAGAATTATGAATCGGAAGCTCATGAAGCTGCGAAATTAGCTTTGCAATTGCAGGACAACAATGCTGCTATCGAAATATTTCATAACCTAAGTCAATACATTCAGGAGCCTCAGCAATTCTTTTACCAAGCGATAGAAGAAGGCAAGGAGGAAATAGCACTAGAGCTAATGTCTGTAATGGCTAATAGCGATGATTTGGCAATTTCCTATAAAGGAGGTAAATCATTAGTTCAATTGGCTGTAGAAAAAGGCTCATTCAAGTTAGCAAATGCTCTCTTGGATAAGTTAGTCAAAGAAAATAAGCATGAGATTTTACATAAGTCAGATGAGAGGGACAATACGATATTAACCGCTCTTTATGATTTTATACAGGGTTCCTCCGAACAAGAGAAAAGTGCAGAGGCTCTCCAATTTGCTCAAAAATTCATGGGTTATTTAGGAACACAAAATGCGAATAATCCGCTACAAAATGAAACCAAGCTGTGCAAATTATCCCAAGATCTATTTAACCATGGGAGAACAATGGTTCATGAGATTGCGCGCAGTGGTAACATTAACCTAATGCGCTTTATTGATTTTGTAAATCCGGCTTGGTTAACTCTCCCTGATCGTAATGGTGAACCTCCAATTGCTTATGCAGCTAACTCTTTGCAATTAGATATGGTCAGCTTTTTGGCAAATAAAACGCCAGGCGATCGCTTTGGTTCTGCACTGCAATTTACTCTAAATCATTGCTCTCGTGCAGGAAACAATCCAAGAGCTGAAACAATTGCTATTAATTTAATTACGAGAATGGATGTAAACTCTCTCAGACAAGAAAGACGTACAAAATTGTCAGAGAATGAATATGTAGTCATCCCACCTTTCGTCAAAGTACTCAATATAGGCCATACTCAATTGGCAGAACTGCTGGTAACGCGAGGCGCAGGTACGTTAGGAAGCCATCCTCGTTCAGCGCTTGGTGTTTGGTTTAATGATGTCGCTGATCGAGATCCACAATTTCGCGCTTTGAGACGAGCTATTGTTGATATAAGCTCTGGTACTTCTAATTCCACAATTACCGATAAATGTATTAGGCAAATTTTTACGGAGCCTAAATTGGTAGGAGCGATTACTACACTTGAACAATGGGGGCAGCAGGCCGCAAGGCAAAACAAGGGGGTCTTTAGCGGATTCAAGTTGTTTGGCAGCAAGCCCGATTCCAGATTTGTTCAGTTAATGCATGAGATGGTGAAATATGGTTTACACGTGGAGTCTACAATGGATGTTAAGAAATACAGATTGCCAGCATTAAATTCTGAAGCAAGTATCTATAAAGAAAAAAATGGTCAATTGCATTTGGAACATGATACGAGAAATAATACACTGACTTTGGTGTATACCAATAGGGATAAGAAAGAGTCAATGCTTGGTACTATTCATAATTTAACAGAGAAAAACCTGGATTTTATGGTACCTGATCTGGCAAAGACCCTGAATAATATCATCATGGCTCCTGATAATGCACCGAAGCATTGGAATTGGCTAAGATCTTATGAGCAAACTTTCAATCCGCAACCCAATTCTTTTGCAATAAGATAACGAACGATTCTGTCAAATTCGCTGCAGACCGATGGTAAGCAAAACCAGGGTCTGCAGCTTGTTATTGAAAACACTAATAACAAACTAGTTTCGTCTAGCGTAAATTCCAATGGAAAATATTACCAGGCTCATTCCTAAACACTGCATCTTTGTTAATTGCTCTCCTAATAGTAACCAGGCCAAAATTACCGTAGCGAGTGGCATGATCGCTGTAGAAAGAGAAGCTAAGAGCCCATCAACGCGTTGGGAGCCAAAAGACCAGAAGACATAAAACAAGCCTGAACTTAAACCCAGACACAATAAAATGACCCAATCCCAGCTGGTGAGCTGTGCAGGACTCCAGGAAAAAAAGAGAAGCAGAGGAAATAAGATCAGAGCATTAAGACCATTCAGAAAGGCTGAAATTAAAAATACGGGTAAACGGTTTGAATGCAGTTTACATAAAATATAGTAAGTGGCTTCAGGTAAAAGGGAAAGCAAAATAATAGCGTCACCAAAAAACGAATGATTTAAGCCAACTCCTTTGAATTTATTGCTGGCAATAATTACAAGCCCTAAGGTAGCAAAGAGTATGCAGAGACTTGTCTTAGCAGATATTTTTTCGCCAAGTATCAGCCAGGACATTAGCGCAATCGTCGCAGGAAGCGCGCTGGTAATAATACCTGCCATATTAGCATCTGTGTAATGCAATCCCAGTAACATAAGACAGTTAAACAAAATGCCAGCAGAGAGTGCTTGCGCGAAAATAAAAAGCCAATCCCTTTTCTTTAGTGTTGAAAAATGGTGTTTTATAGTAAATCGCCTGGCAGGTGTTAACCAATGTAAAGGCAGGAGAATAAAGGCTGCTAAGGAGAATCGCAGTGTTAGCATATATAAAATGGGTATTGATGAAACCAAATATTTTGATGAAACAATATTCAGTCCTACCATGGTTTGAGCTAGAACAAGGTAGAAGAGACCCTGAAAGTAATCATTATTTTTTGCCATGAAGAACCCCTTTTATAAGCAGTCTCCCGGTGCAGTACCAGGAATGAAATCGGAGTTTAGCAAGTTAGTAAAGTCAATGTATTATTCTGAGCACGCATAGTTTTTGCAGTCAGCATCATTTCACGCCACTGAGAGGGCGTCATACCAAAGGTTTGGCTAAAGCGACGGCTAAACGCAGGTAAGTTTTCATAGCCAATCTCATAGGCAATAGTCTCAATCGACAGGTGTTCGCTCACAAGGAGTTGCTGTGCTTTTAACATTCTTTTATGGCGCCAATACTCTGCAAGACCCTGGCCTGTGCTGCGTTTGAAACGCCGTTGTAGTTGGCTGCTACTTAAGTGGCATACTTGTGATAGTTTGTTGATATCAATGGGCATGGCAAGATGTTTTTCGATCCAGGATTTGGCTTTTGATACATAATGATCTTCAATACTCGTTACAGTTTGGCCTAGCAATTTAAATAATAAATTCTCGACCAGATAATCACAAAAAGCATCATGCTCTTCGTGCATAAGATAACTTTGAGCAAAAGAGAGAAATTTTTTAGTCGTTGGTGTTACCCTAAGAAAAGAAGACATTCGTGTGGCATGCGACCGTAGAGAGGGCGTTTTTATATCAACCACTAAAAAAAGATTCTCCTTACTGGCAGCAAAACAATGCTCTTCATAAGGTGCAATAAAAGCGGCTGTATTAGTACTGACAATTCCTGTGTGACAACCTGTCTGAAGTTCTAAGGCACCACTAATAGGCAATACAAGCTGAGCAAAATCATGACTGTGGCTTGCAATTTCAGTTTGATAAGAACGCAGAGAAAGGTGAGAGGATAGGGTTTGAGAAGAGGCCATGATTAAATCCAAGATATGTTTACCACTTGCTGTGAATAGGTGCTATTGTAGTATAACTATACTATGCTATGACAGGCAAAGCACCTGGTTGTTGGTGCTGAGCCTCCGTGTGGAGCGTATTCCATAATGAAATTGATCCTGGTTTTGGCAAGTATTCTTGGCTTGTCTTCGGTAATGCTTGGTGCGTTAGAAAGCCATGTATTTGGTGTCATGCTAACGTTAAAAAATGCTCAACGTTTCGGTATCGCACTCCATTATCAGCAATTATATAGTATTTTATTGGTTGCACTCAGTTTATATGGTTTGCAGCGCAATCCTCCCAAATTATTACATCTTGTTTGCGTTATTTTCCTCTCAGGTGTTCTCGTATTTAGTGGTAGTCTTTACGCATTGATTTTTCTTGCCAAACCTATTTTTCGCTATGGGACTCCCTGTGGCGGAGCGTTGCTAATGTTAGGTTGGATCCTGCTCCTATTATTTAGTATGTTTTATAAACCGCACAATGGGCGATAAACAGAGAGAGTCTTGCCCAAGAAGCCAATAAAACTTACATGAAGCAAGGGATTAAAAAGAATTTGGTAATCCGTCTCAATGAAATTAGTCTCTGCAACGACTACGTAAAAAAATAGGGTTTTAGTAAACTGTGAAAATAGGACTTTTTTATAAACAATTCCTTTCTTCTTAATAAACCACAATATCCTGGCTCGGTATATTGCCTTCTACTGTGTTCACAGGAATGAATCTATATCCAACTCCGGTATTTATATAAGTAGCTTTTGGCTCGTCTATAGTGTTATCCCAGCTACACCCAGTTAATATTACAGAAAATAGGGTAATAGAAAATGCTGTATAGATTAGTTTTTTCATTAGGACTCCTTAACAAACATTTTTATTTATTACCTGACTCATAAACTATAGTACAGATTTGCATTTCGTCCCTAATGAGGTGGGTTAACCGATTGATTTGAATTAAAAAAGTGAGCAGGTGCTTGCAGGTTTTTTATCAGTCGATTGGAATAATCTTGATCTTGCCGGTGATAAAAAACAACTTCACGCTGATGAGATATAAATCAATAGGAATTTTTTTTATTTTTGTTGGTTTAGCCAGTCGTTAATACTTTGTTGAGTAGTTTCTATGACCTCAAGTAAATGATGATATAAGGTATTGAAGTTTGTTGTATCGCCTGCTTTTTGATTAATCTGCAGATATTGACAGGCGTATTGGAGCCTGGCTGTGCCGCAATAAATAGCACTACTTCTCATCCTAAGTATAGTGTCTCCCAGAGAGTCCCAAGCGCTTGCCTCATAAGCCTGCTGAATTTTGATTTTTTCCAGTGGGAGCTCACTCATCATTAACTCGAGTGATTCTTTTAATAACTCAATACTGCCTAAATTATTAATTCCCTGATTACTATCAAGTAGGGAAAATTGCTCTAAAGCAAGAAGCATTTCCTTAGAGAGCCTGTCTTTTGTTTCGATGACTTTTGAGTGCTGATTTTCCTTCGTTGTAATAACTAATTCGGAAAGGATACCAGTTAGAATCGTTGGGGTCATAGGCTTGGTAAATACCTGACTCATGCCAGCTTCTATGCATTCATAAGCTGAGCTTGCTAAACAATGAGCCGTTAAGCCTACAATAGGGATTGCTTTTTGATTATTATCTTTTTCCCAATCACGAATATAGATGGCTAACTCAATTCCTGACATACCTGGTAAGCCAATATCTGTAATGATTAAATCGAATTTGGATTTTTTGATAAGATCGAAGCCATTTTCTGCATTCATCGTGGAGGTAAATGCGCATCCTGCCTGTTTTAGAAGTGTTTCAAGTAATCTTAATGCGATAGCATTATCTTCGACGAGTAAGACATGGGGAAAATGCTGTGATGTTGTCTTATCATCAGGTTCCTGCTTGGTTGTAAATCCTTTCGCATTGAGTTCGCTCATATAGTCCTGTCTAATGAAATTTATACTTTGTTTATTGTCTTACTTAGGCTGGGCATGTTCAATGTTTCAAGAGAAATTAAGCTAAATGGAATGCGATTAGAGTAAGGACGCAGTTTAGTACCCCAGTGGCTACTAATACGCTACTCTGCTCGAAAGCACCTAGCATGATAGATATTATTCCAATAACTGAACCCAGAATGCACATCTATTATTTCCCAAAAATATCTATTATTACACTTCTTGATTAACAAATTATTAAGGGAGAAATTATCGATGTAAAAATATCATTATTTTTCATATAGAAAATTTACTAAAAGAAGAGCATTGTGCTGAGAAATAACACACGTTGAAGTTTTTTAATGAGTTAGGCATGTTGGATCAAGTTATTTATGGAAATATTAGAACGTAATAAGGTAGGAATTATCTGGCCTGCACTTTCACAAGCAAGTTTTTTCTTAATATTTTCGAAATGTTTATCGACAGTGCGTTTTGATATTTCTAAAATATCAGCAATACGATTACCATTAAAACCAAAATAATAGAGATAAATAATTTCTTTTTCTTTTAAAGTTATATTTTTTGCCGACAAAAAGTTAAAGGGCAGCTTATGTAAATCGAAAACAGTGCCTTTGACCATTTCGTGAATTTTAGGGGCCTGTTCTTTTTTTCCTAAAATTATTTGCTTTAAATTTAAAGAGCCTGGTGGTTGGCGCAATTCTGCAAGTGAATTCATCTCAATGATAAAATCTTTTGGTAAAGTCAGTGTGTTTCCATTAATTAACCGTCTGCAACGCTCCGCAAGATCCTGAGAAACTATTTTTAAAGTATCTATATTGTTAAGGATAAAATTATTTGAGTGAGCTACATTGGAACGCGTCGCAAATGTATAAATTTCTGTGAAGGTTTCATGATTATGAACAATATCAAAAAAATAAGTATACTTTTGATCAACTAAAGTTTCTTTAATTGAAACAGGTAACACCTTGTCATTTTCAATATCTGAACTATAAAAGTCATTCAGGGGTGCCGTAATATGATTGATAATCTGGGTAGTAAATAAATCATTTTTAATAAAAACATCTAAAAGCGAGTTATCTGACATCAACTGCAAACATCGTCCACTCAGATCGAAGTAAAAATAGCCCCAGCTATAAATAAGGGTCTTTTCAAAAATAGACTGGTAGCGACTTTTTAAGTAAGGTGTATACATTTTCATGTTACTAAAAGCTTTCATAACGTCATTTCCAAGCCAAGACTCTTTAAAAGCCTGTTATTTAGTACAGTGTAGTTTATTTTTAATATAGAGACAGTGAAGTTTACTGGAAATTCAAAGTTCAAATTAAACCTATTTCTTCATAGAAAATAGAGAAAAGAATGGACTGCCAAAGAACTATTAAAAGCCGCTTGACCCTATTGTTGCTATATACCTTATCTTTTGATTGAAGGAGGTAATACGATGACTCAATGGTTCGTAAAAGACTTAAGCAAATTAACCGGTGTTTCGGTGCAAACGCTGCATCACTATGACCGAATAGGGCTGCTCAAGCCTTCATTACGACTTGCCAATGGGTATCGTGTTTACTCCGAAAAGGATTTATTGAAATTGCAACAGATTATTGCTTTGAAGTTTTTTGGTTTTGAGTTATCAAAAATCAAAACCTTGCTCTCTGAAGAATGTGAAGCGCGCCAGCATTTTAACAGTCAAGCAAAAGTGTTGGAGCAGAAAGCAGCTGCTTTACTTGAGGGAGCTAAAACCTTGAGAAGTATTATTGATTCTGTTGATGACAATCAATCCATTCCTTGGGAAACCATTATTCAATTTATTGAGGTATATCGAATGACAGAGCACCTTGAACATAACTGGGTTAAAGAAATATTCACCCCTGATGAACTCAAGCAGTATGTAGAGTTTGAAAAAGAAATGAAAGCCAATCAGCAAAAAGCGGTTTTTGAACAAAGTTGGCAACAATTGGCAGAGGAGTTGAAAACTAATCTCAAAAGCGATCCTTATTCAAAAGTAGGTATTCACTTAGGAAAAAAATATATGGATTGGGTGAATGCAATCTATGGTAAAAAATACGCCCATCTCAGGACCAAAAAGTGGGAGAGAGGGTTTGGAGAAGGAAAAGGTCTTGAAGAGATTGGATTAACCCCAGAGCTTATATCGTGGATAGAAAAAGCCACAGATGCTTACTGGCGAGATCGAATTTATGGGTTCCTTGATCAAATCGGCATGATTCCTTCTTCTACTGCTTTAATGCTTTGGAATGAAATACTCGATGATATGTACGGCGAGGAGGAGGCTCGCAAAATTACAATCTACGAAATGGCATTAAAAGATGCTAAGGTAAACCCAAAGGCAAAGGAATGGCTTAAAAGTCTTTTAAATACAAAGTAAAATCTAAAATAGTCGGATCAATTTTTTTCTGATCCGACTACATAATCAATCGAGTCTAATCGATTTTTGACGCCACTGATTTGCTTGATTGCTGGTTCTTAACAATCAGGCTTGGATATTAGCCTTCGCGACAAGGTGATGGAAAGGGAGGAGACTCATAGTCGGTTTCCGTTTCATCCGCTACGGTTGTTTTGTGAGCTATCGTGCTAGTAGCTGCGCTGTCCATAGAAAAGAAATCAAAATATTGCCCCGTCCTGGCACGCTTATAATCTGGTGGTAAGCTACCTTTGGTTGCTTGCCGGCTGGCCATTGTTTTTCTTTTATGTGATTCATCTTCTGCATCTAACTTGTCAGTCTCAGGGGCGCGGCGAGAGTTATATAAAAAAGGAAACAATTCTGCGATGGAGGGTAAAATACGCGGTTCTGTTCTGGTGTTATCACCAGTTGATAAGTCAGGTGGTCCCTCAGAAGATTGTTTAAGGGCTGCTGTTTCTTGTGGAGCTAAAAATTGTCGTCTATCGACAACTTCGGGGGTGGTTACCGTTGTTTTTTCAGACGAGGATGGCAGTTCAGCCTCTACTGCGGTAGGTAGGATTAAAGCATTGTCTTCCAAATCGGTTTCTTCATCCTCTAACTCAGACTCACTGTCTGTTTCTAAAGGACTGGGTTGATGTTTAACCAGGCTGAGTGCATCTTCTACTTCTGTATAATAATTTTCGATTGTTTGTTGCACTATTTTGCTTGCGCTGGTTTGCGGTACTTTAGCCAAAGTATCTATGATTTGCTGGGCTAATTTTATAGTTTGAGTATAGAGTTGTTCAGTTTCGCTAACGTTATTGCTTCCTTTTGATTGTCTTGTTTCTTCAAGCGCACTTAATCCTTTTCTGGCTTTAGTAATTAACCTCTCTGCATTTGAGCGCAGACTTCTATTCAGTTCTTCTAGCCCTGATTGTGAAATCAAGTTTTGAGAAAAATAAACAGTCATAATTTTGGCTGTTTTTTTTCTACCGCCAGAAATAATGTAAGAGTATTTATTTAATCCATCAATCATGCTCATCAAATTGGTTGATGGTTGTTCGATGTTATCTCCATAAGTGAGAAGAAAAGGTAT
This sequence comes from Legionella sp. ST3F1, assembly GCF_048553315.1. Lineage (NCBI taxonomy): Bacteria > Pseudomonadati > Pseudomonadota > Gammaproteobacteria > Legionellales > Legionellaceae > Legionella > Legionella sp. ST3F1. Next base: position 31,649 of record NZ_JBLZIO010000028.1, read on the forward strand.
TTGTCGTTCTTGCAATTGCTTAATCGAAGCAGAAAGGGCATCGACTGGTATTTTTTGGATATAAGAATTTGCCTCATCGTGTTCATGAGGAGGGGTCAGAAAGCAAATTTCTCCAGGTTTTGTTTGACGAAGAGCCTCATGCATATCCATTTGCTGAAATTCAATATTTCCTTTATCGATTAATTTCTTGCTGCGATGAAGTAATTTTAATGAGGTCTCGAGTTTCGCCCCCCTGTCTTGTAATAAATAGGCGCGTCTGATTTGGGTTCCTGCAAATTCTACATTAGTAAAGGAATTATTTTGAATAAAAAGAAGCAAAGAATAATCTTTCAGTAAGGGGGGCTCGTTGTATTCAGCAATCATTTGGTTAAAAAACGCGTTGCGTTGACTTGCTGGGCTGCTATGACAGCGTATATGATGTTCTCGGTAGGATTTTTCTATATCTTCCCAACGATTTTGTTTAATGTAATTTAATAAATTGATTAATTCCCCGTTGATATCACTGGCAATATATTTTTTTCCCGGATATTTTTTGGCTAAATAGAAAGTGAGTGCACAGCTTCCACAGGTCACATCTTTAACGACAGTAGCTTGAGCAAATTCGGGTGAACGTTCAATGATCTTTTCTATGCTTTCTAAATAGTTTAATGAATTACCAAAATAGCGGAAAGCTCGAGGAGATGTAATAAATGTTTTCTTTTCCTCCTTTCTCTGTGTGTTAACTTGTCGCTCGCGGCACCAGGCAGAAAAATTTCCTCGGAATGCTTCGGAATGCGTATAAGCTTCAAAAGCCTGGGGGTTTTCTATCAAGCTCTGTTGTCCTTTAACGTGATGAGCCAATTTTGCCTGGCTTCTTTCCGATAAGGGATTTGCTGCGATGTGAAAGACATGGGGCGGTATTCCCAAAGTAATGCTTTCAGCCAGTAATAATTTGCAATGTTCTTCTTTAATTAAGGTAAAATTAGCTAGTTTGAATACCGGGAAAGAGACCTGTCCTTTAACATAAGTCCCTTTTAATCTTTCCCAGGCTAATCGGTAGGCCGAAACTTTTTGATAGGGTCTCCGCTTGTCTCCAGTACCAGAAAATTCGTGTACAAGATAACCTGGTAACCATGAAACTCGATGCCAAACTCTTTCTAATTCGATAGGCCCTCGCATACTTTTGCGTACATGCCCTGTTATTTTTTTTAGTGCGATCAGATCATTAGAACTTAAAGTGCTAAATTGCCTATCGAGAGAATCAGATTTGGATCGTTTTCTCAGTAGGGGTAATAAGTCTGAACGTAGCTCGTTGATTTGTTGTGGTGTAAGAGGAACCTGGACGTATTTTTGCCAACTGGAAGATGTTCGCTGATCATGAGTTGGTGTTTCTCTGGGTGCATAATAAAGTTCATTGTGTTCGGTAAAAATATAGAGATCTTTCGATTCACCGGGCAAATTTTGCAAATCGATTTCGCCTTTAAACGTGTTCATCAAGATAAATAAACAGCTTCTTGAGATTGTTTTCTCTTTTCTTAAAGCTGTTTTACTTTTGGGGGAAGGAGAAAATTTCTCACGCATACTAGATCCTGGCAAATTAAAAATGGAAATTATTTTCGCATCATGAAAAATGGTGGGTCAAAAGAAAAAAATGATGGGGGAGATTCCAGAATGGAATGGCTAAAGCTCGATAGGGAAGAAGTCGGTATAATGCGCTGGAATTAGGTAATCGGGTAAAAAATAGTGTTATCCTAAAAATAATTAAATTAATGCCGCTTTCGGCAGGGATTATTTGGGTTTCTTTGACTTACTCAGTGAGCTTGACGAAACCTTCTTGAACGAGCTGTATTGTTCTTGCCATAGCATCAATAGTGACTTTAATATTGGGAAGTAGATCTGCATTTACCCCGTTGTGTGCTTTCGCTGTGGCGCCACACAATTCAATGTGTACACCGCTCTTTATCAGCTCGGCGACAAGCGCTTTGTAGGGGGGCAATTTAATCCATTTTAAGTCAATATGGTTTTCACCTGATTGCTTTGGCTATTATTTTTATCGCTATAATCATAGTTAATCGGATCTGTCTAAGGTTTAACTTTGTTCATTGCAACGAGTTATAGAGAAGCAAATAATGGCTACTGAGCCTGTGCAAGGAAATAAAAATTTGAATGAAGAAATTATTCAGTGGGGTTGTAACTATCTTGCATCGCACCGCTATAGATTAAAAAGCACTCAGCCAGAGCATGTACAAAATACACCTTGGTCGTATGTGGTCCGCTTTATAACATCGGATGGCTATATTTATTTGAAGCATACACCGCCACTGCTTGCCTTAGAGCCTCTCATTACCAATATCTTGCATGATCAATTTCATGCTTCAGTTCCGGAAGTGATTGCAGTGAATGCGGAATTAAATTGCTTTTTAATGAAAGATGCAGGCAGGCCATTGCGAGAAATTCTGAAAAAACGATTCGACCCCATACTGCTTTGCAAGTCTATTGAACAATTTACGTCTATCCAGTTGGCTGTTTCTTCTAATGTCGATAATTTTCTGGATATTGGCGTCCCCGACTGGCGATTAGATAAATTGCCAGTGTTATACCAGCAATTACTGTCGCAAAAAGACCTATTAATGGAGGATGGATTATCCGAAATAGAAAGGAATGAATTAGAGAGTCTGCTTCCAACGATCATTCATTTATGTAAAAAATTATCCAACTATTCTCTCAAACAAACGCTTGTGCAGTGTGATTTTCATGACAATAACATCCTTATCAGTGATCTATCACAAACTATTACCTTTATTGATTTGGGTGAAATAGTGATTTCTCATCCGTTTTTTTCCTTGGTCGGCTGTTTGCGACAGGCAATGTTTCACCACGCGTTGACAAAGGAAGATGATATCTATTTACGGCTTCTGGATGCTTGTCTAAAAAATTATCTGGCGTTTGAGTCGAAAAGCCATTTATTCGATGCTTTTGATATAGCGCAGCTGCTATGGTTTATATACGAGGCATTAGCTCAATACAGACTGAGGATTGCCTGTGATGAAGCGAGATTTTTGTCATTTCAAAGACAGGGCAAACTCAGCGGTCGATTGAAAGAATTAATGGCCGCATGTCGGGCAATTGACTAGGAATCAATGGCGATGCTTTCGCTTCCATTGATTCCGTGAGGCTAATCTTCAGCGTAGTTACTAGGAACCGAATGTTGCACGGGCTGCTCCCTCACCCAGTTGTATTGAATTTAAAGCCAATTGAATCTGATTACTATCAATCAGATTACTGTCCACGAGAGTATCCACAACGATCCCCACAACATATTTATAGAGTGCGCTATCCGACTCTTTTCCACCCTCTCTTTGCGATTTTAAAAAGATGTATTCCTTTAAGTCAGACTTGGTATGCTGTTTTTGAAGAGTGGGGGAGATTGCGCGGCCTACGACAGGCAATAGGTGGGCAGCCATTGTCATCATGACAACGAGCAAACAATACCAACCGTTATCTAAGTCTTGCGCATAATTAACGGTTGTTCTTAACATGCCCGCGGTATCATCATGCAATAATGATAAAACAAGCGAAGCCATGTAAAGCAAAAGTAGATTGCCAAAATAAACCTTGACGGAATTCTTCGCTATTCTTCCAGTCTCAGCTGCAATTAAATCTGCACCACTCCTAATCAATGGCTCAAGCAATTCTAAAATTTTCGCCGAAGCATGTTTAATAAACTCTTCTTCGGCTATGCCTAAGGCAAAATTTGAAATACTATCAGCGATGCCGCTTTTAGACGCTTCTTCGGACAAAAAACTCAAGCCGTATTGGACCACAGAGGACACCACAGTGTGGCTTATTGAATGGACATAATAAGATTTTACTGCGCCACGCACTGATCGTCTTATAGCAAAAGAAAAGGCTGCTGAAACGAGTGGTTTGGCAATCACTTTTGCTGGGAGTTCGACGCCTTTAGCAAATAGTTTTAAACCTTGATTGACTGGCGGAACATTTCGTTCAATCGCATCGATAACCGCTTTCCCTGAAGCAACCTTCGCCACCTGCTTCATAGTGCCTGTAAGCGTAATACTTTGCTGAGTCCCTTTATAGCCTTCTCTTGCTGTCTCCAAGCCAGCATTAATGTATTTTAATCTCACAATAAAGCCCTTAAAAAAATCGAAAATCCTAACATATTACTCTTGGCATGAAAAGTATAAATTTTTACCAGTTCGACATATAAAAAGTCTTTGATGGCCTATTTTGACTTATCACATTATTGAAAAGACATTTCTATTTTATTGGTACAATTTTACACACTTCATTGAATATCGCTTCAATTTTTTGCAAAAAAACCACTATGTGTGATCATTCGGTGTGATTAGTGCTTCTATTATTGAATGGATGACAGCGTTAAATAATTCTTCATTACCTGGCAAGCTTGATTCGTACAAGGATTAAGGGCAATATCTGCCTCCTTGAATAAAATGATCATGTAGATAATAAAAATTCTTCATAAATCATCGACATAGTACAAAGGATTAAACATGCCAAAAAGAAAAAGGGAAGAGATGGTTCCCCAAAGCGGGCACGATCTTCCCCCAAGCGGAGGCAATCAACAAACAACTGATAATTATTTGATCGCCTTACCGGATGATTTGCTTTCACTTATTTTGTTTCATCTTGCTTCGGACAGAGCTAAAGAGAATGAGAGGGGGGAGCAAAATAAAAAAACTGAGGGAAACTCTCTAAGCAGGTTGGCATTAGTCTCACATCGATTTCACCCCATAACCAGGAATTTTCATTATGCGCTCAAACTAATGGATTTCATTAGCGCAGTAAAACGTAAAGAGATGCAAGAATTGTTAGGCAAATACCCGGCCTTAGCTGCGGAAATTGTTCCTATAACAGATGGTGCGGGGCGGGCATTTAACTGTTCTCCCTTCCAATATGCACTCTGGATTTTGGATATTGCCAGCTGCAATCTTATGCTGGATTCTCTTCCTGCGAGTTCGGAAGGTGAAGCAATCAGGCAAAAGCTGCATGCGCAAGCCCAATTAGTTAGAGATTATGGGTTGGAATATGGGTTAAAAGGGAAACGCTATAAAGAAAAACATTTTAATTTTGAATTAATCACGGCTGCAGTTAATCTGCTACTCACTAATCATAAGGACTGGAGTAGTGAAGAATTAGAGCGTTGCTGGGATGAACTAGCGGGGCAGGCCCAATTAGTTGTCCCTTTGCATATGTCGTTAACCTTAAAAGCCGGTTTTGCCCATCACCGGTTCTCATCTCGGGATGCTGATGCAATTGGGGCTGGTAATGTCATTGCTTCTGTGCAACCTTTAGTGAAAGACTATTCTCTTGGTTTATGTAAGGCACTCAATGCCGCAGAAAAACGCAATGATCAGGCTCGCTACCAGACATTAAAAGATATAGCGGCAGCCGATATATCTGCCCTCTATGCTTTTGAAATGACCAGGTCAAAATTTAACCTTTCTGAGCTTTGGGGAAGATTAGCGGCACAGGTCATCGTCAAAGCTCAAAGTTCGCTCTGAGCGGGCTCTAACCCAAAAAATAACCCTATGAAAAGTGAATAGCTCTGAACGACTTAAGAAGTGGAAATTACTGTTATTTCAATAAAGTAAAGGATTGCTTGCTTTTATGAACCATTGAGAACCGTTACAAAATGTCTCAATGGTACCGAGGGTGGGACTCGAACAAACATGTAACATATTGATTTAATTAATTTAAAATAGGAAATGATCCTCTCCCCAAAATCGATCCAGCATTAATTAGAAAAACGGGCACCTAACACCTTCTGTTTGAACTGATTTGGA
>NZ_JBLZIO010000029.1:0-32625 GCF_048553315.1 Legionella sp. ST3F1
AATACCCCGTTTTTATTAATTGATATTTTGCCAGATTCTCTAATTTACAGTGGATCTATTTTTAGGGAGGAGATCAGCACAACAGGGTGCTCACTCAAAGGACAGTGCATTAGATTTTGCCATTCAAAATGGAGATTCAAAATTAGTGCTTTATCTTGAACAAGCTCTAGGTCATGAGAAGCTAGGGGCTTGTAAAAAACACGCATTGGCAACGGCGGTATCATACGGGCAGTTTGAGTTTGTAAAACGTTATTATAAAAAAGAGCACGTGGACCAAAATGTTATGGTCGAAGCCTACTCAAATGGTGACCCGCAGATAATTAATTTTCTTCTTGAAAAAGGACATCGGTTTGAGAAAAATGCCTTTGAGTATGCCCTTGCAGAATCCGCACGTAAAGATCAAGGCTATACTTTTAACCTACTGATGGAGTATTACAATAAATTCCACACCGAGCAAGCGGCCTTAATCAATCCTGCTCAATTAGCCACAGCGGGTAAAGAGCGCATGCCCTTATTAAATATCGCTGCGAAACATTCAAGCATTGAAGTAATGAGAATGCTCTTAAAAGCAAACGTTGATTTATCATTAACCGATGCATCAGGAAGAAATTGCCTGCATTATCTTTCTCCTCAGCAAACAAAACTTTTTGTCGATATTGCAACTCGCAAGCCTGAGTTATTACTTACTAAAGATAAAAAGGGTCAATCTCCCATCTTTCGATTATATAAAGAAGGAAAGGAGGCGAGTGAACAAATTTGTGCACTACTCATAAAAAAAGGAGATTGGTACGAAGCTTATATTCTCGCTTTAATTCATAATAACCAAAACCTGATCAAACAATGTCGCGAGAATATTCCTTTTTCTACAATGCTTAAGCAGGAGGGCGATTCAAGAATAGGAACAAATCGTTTTGTCGAACTATGCGAAAGAACTCAATTTGAGGCTGGACGAACAGCTCCTTTTTTTCAAGCATTAGCCGGCATGAATTATAGAGAGCAGACTCAAGATACATTGCATGATATTTATCTCCTGGCCCTCAAACATGCTCATAAGGAAACGATTTCCTCCGTATTACAAGTTCAGACCTTTGATCAGAATGCACTCTTTAAAAAAGGCCCTATTGTTGCTTTACACCCATGGCCTCAACTCACTCAGAGACCTGAGTTATTTGACCTCATTGCCTCAAAGGTAGATATCAGCAAGTTATCGCAAGACAGTTTAATTGAATATTATTTACTCGCCTTACAGCATAAAAAAATCGACCTTTGTAAAGAAATCAGTAGCCGTATTGTGGATAAAAGTACTCTTTTGCTTAAAAGTCCACGGAGTGGGACAGATCCTTATAATTTTTTTGAAAAAGATGAAAATCTTTTTAATCAAATAATAAAACCGATACCTATAGATGGTTTAAAATCGGAGGCTTTAAACCAAATATACAAACTAGGATTACTGCATAATAACCAAGCGATTTACAGTAAATGTATTAAACAATTACAAGAAGATCCCCATTTTGTTACTCGTACCGATGATTTAGATTGGTGTTATCAGAAGCAAAATCGCATTCTATTTAAAGAGCTGTTTGCCATTAAGGCCGTTAGCGAAGAATGGTGCAAAAGAACCTTTCTGACGTCTATGAATGAAAATAACTATGAGGTAGCCGCTACCATCTTAACGAGATTCCCTCAGTTTGTGAATACTGAAATTGATAACATTAATGGTAACCCTCAATTGCCTTTGTGGGTTGCAATCCACAAACAAGATGCCGGGCGCTGTCAATTTTTACTTGCACATGATGCAGATCCTTACAAAAAAAGACTTAGTGTGACTTTAATGGCAGAAGGACAGCGACGTGAACCCTTAAAAAAACTATTTGATTCCCATGAGGCAAGTATTAAAGAAACGCAAAAGCAATTTTTAGACGTCTTCGAACAATTAAAAGAACATAAGCAATGGAACCTAAAGCAAAAATACGGATTCTTTGGTGATTATGTTAATGCTATTTCGTTACCACTCGGTAATAACAAAGTACTGCATTTACCTAGAGAATTAAAAGAAACTTTAGAACTTATCCAGAAAGCATGTCAGGAAACGAGCCTTCCCCTGCTAAAAGGACATGCGAACAAATTAACTCTAGGGATTAATGCACTTCCAGACAAAATAATGCCAGTGGCCTTAAAACAAAAATTGATAGAAGCAATACTCCCCTCTAAAGTAGTTGCTCCTGCTCATAGAGAGGCAATACAACCAATGAGGGCGGGACCTGCTTAATCCCAATCATCTTCAAAATTTTTTCAAAAGATCCTGCTTTAGTCAGTGGCTCTTTGGCGACAGCTCTACAAGATATTATTAGCCTGTCAATATACTTTACAGTAGCTACTCTTCTAGAACCTGTCGTCATCTCCACAGTGTTTAACCCATCAGCTAATTAGCTCAAAACATTGTTCAATCACTCTTTGAATCTGAAAACCAGAACTCAACCCAGGTTGCATCTCATAAGGAAAATAATTTGTTGATTGAAACAGCCACTTCTTGTGCAATAAGGCGATGCGACGTACTGAAAGAGACTGTACCGCCATTAAGCCCCCCGTTAATCTCAGGAGAGAAAGATTGAAGGTTATTTGCTTTATAATGGTCGGTGATCGCATAACTGTAATTGAACTTCAGGAACCAGGTAGGATTGACGTAAAACGCTATACCAGCTTGTACTGCACCGCCCCATACCCATTTTGTATTGGAAAAACCATTGAGATTACCTGCGTAAAGCCCAGAAATTGTATCAGCGCTTACATCGACAGTTTGTTTTGTTCTAAACACAGCAGGACCTGCTCCGAGGTAGATAAAACTATTGGTTAATGAACGACCAATAAATAGCGGTAACATGAGTTTATCATTCACTCTGGTTTGGATAGAGCGAATACTGATTTCATCGCTAACGTTAACAGAGGGGTTTATAAACTTGATGGAAGTCCCTGGCTCCTGGAACTGGTTATAACTGGTTATTTTTGCTCTTGAATATTGATATAACAATTCAATCCCCCACAACCATTGACCACCATTAATCGGTTGAAAATAACCTAGCTGGCCTTCAGGAGCGAATACGTCCTTTGTTCTTGAGTAAGAACCCGTTGCCCCCGAAAACAAGCCTATAGGCACAAAACCACTAGTCGCATTAAGACTCCCCGACATCTCTGAATTAACGCGGAAAAAATTATAGCTGCCACCCAAACCAGCGAAAAAACCTGTTTGATTGTCTGGGATAACGGCAGCAATTTTGTTGGTCGAAGCAAACGTTACTGAAAGAAACAAACTTAAGATTGATAGACACCATCCCGTATATTTCAAAGCAAACCTCCATGTCATTCACTTAATAAAGCAGCAGTGAAACACACTGTTGCAGTTCAAACACTTAGTAGTAACAATTGCTCAGCTTATCATTCGGACAATTGCATTTTCCAGCAAAGGTAATATGTCCGGCACTATCAATTGATTGCACTGTACTGGTGCAAGAGGGGTTCCCTCTAATTGTGATTGTTGCACCTGGAAATACAAGATATTGCGGCCAGGGTGCTCCTGGCAAACTGCTTTGTTTGCCATCACTATTCAGTGTGGCAGAAACTTCGCTACCGGTAATTGGGTTCTTTTGCTTAATAATAAGCGTATAGGGATGCGCAAAACCTACGATTGTCAGCAAAGATCCTCTTGAAAATCCCTGGCATCCCGTCGCTGAAACTAATTTGTTCGTAGGAACAAGCCCTGCCGCCTTTTGAGTGCAATTGGAATCAAAAAGACCATAGTGCCCTTCTGCACTGCTGCTACCTTTGTTTGGCTCATCGTAAGCCTCAAATGCCAGAACACCAATTGAATACCCTGAATTAGCAACAAAATTAGACGTGTTGGCTTGATAAAGCGCTGTATAATAGGCGGCTGCATTGGCAACAGAGGGAACACAGGGGCCCGGTGAATTACAGGCATATTCGGTGGTCGTCCCCGCAGTTGCCCAACCTGTTTCTGCCGCCAAAAGAACACGGCCGGGGGTATAAAATGGCTGTTGAGCAGCCGCAGGTAGAGCCGGTGGATTTGCTGAACCTACCACATGAATATAATCCCAGGCTAATGAATTGTTGGGTTGAACCGTGGTCGCTAAAGGGGGAACCCATACAGCTTGATTTGCAGCTACTCCCCACTGAAAAGGATAAGGATCAAAAGCCAATGGCGCATCAGCTGAATAACTGTTGGCTAAGGTGATCATGTCATTAGAAATGGCAACGCTGGGTGTCACCAAATTGCCACTAACTAGCGCTGAGCTGACTGGTGTAGCAAGACCAGCCGTAGTCAATGTACTTTTCAGCGCATTAACTGCTGAAGTTAAATAAACTATGTTTGAGGTAACGGGGTTGTTGCAGGGTGAAATCGTATTGCCAGCCTCACAATAATTTTCATGCCCAGCCAATACGAGAACGACCGTATCATTAAAAATCGGTTGGGTTACCTGGCTAATAACTGCATTGAGAGTGGCCTGAGCACAAGGAATATAGTCTTGATTTGCAGGAGGAACAGGGCAGGAACCGCCGCTGTAGGGTGAATCCGCAGGTTGTTGGGGTATAACCGCCTCATAAATGACTTTCATTCCCAAAGCATGGGCTTGATTGATAATATCAACCCATGAATAAATGGTCGTCTGATACGAACGAACTGTACTAAATCCCGCTTCTTTCAATTGAGCCAGCTCTACGTAGACATTAGTAATCGGTGTACCCTGGCTATTATTACCTACGATAAAGACATCATGATTATTTAACGGGACGTTGCCTGCATAATGGTTAGGTTGATAATCCACGCCAATCAAGCCATTAAAATTAAAGGCTGCGAAAACCTCTGCTACCCAAAAAAAGAATGCACATAAAAATAATAATTTTTTGAACTGATACAACATATAATTCGTCCTTATCTTAGTGTTCCTTCACTGTTGTGATCTATCAGCGCTCAATGATTAAAGATGTTATTCTGAATTGAATACTGAGTATAGAGAATCTTTCAAAACTATTAATGCATCCAGACAAACCAGAGAATTGCAGATTCAATTCTTGCCACTGGTAAAATAAAAATGAATTAGATATAAATTGAATTACCATCTAGAATAAAACTAACTTATCTACACGACAAGGGATTGCCATGGTCGATAAAAACAAATTAATTAAATCAGCGATGACTGCTTTTTTAGTGCTGGCAGCAACACCCTCAATTGGTACTACTAATTCAAATGCAAGTGACCCATCGGCTGCTCCCGCCACAGAAAAATGTTATGGTGTTGTTAGAGCAGGATTCAATGATTGTGCAACAGCAACCTCTTCCTGCGCAGGGTCTTCGACTAAAGATGCACAACCGGATGCTTTTGTTTTCGTTCCTCAGGGGCTATGTGAAAAACTGGTGGGTGGACATTTAACGGCTGATAAGAAATCTTAATTAAATCCTGAGTGGATCCCACTTAGTAGAGATTCAATGAAAGGGAGTTTTATAATGACAAAAAAATTAATAGGCTATTTTTTGGCTGGATTGCTGATAATACCCTTTTCTACACTACATGCTGCGGCAGAAACTTTAAAGCTTGATCCTGAACATAGCTATATTCTGTGGCAAATTAAACATTTGGGATTTTCAACTCAAGCGGGTAAATGGTACGTTAATGGCACCGTAACCCTGGATAAAGATAAGCCAGAAAATAGTAAAGTTAATGCAACAATCAAACTGGCTGATATTGTTACCGGAATCCCCGAGTTAGATAAACACCTAAAGGGCAAGCTTTTCTTTGATGTTGCCAAGTATCCCACCGCAACGTTTGTTAGTAACAAGGTAGACGTCCTTGATAAAACAACAGCCAAAGTTCACGGCACCCTGGATCTACATGGCATTTCACAACCTGTCACTTTGAATGTAACCCTGAATAAAGTCGGCAAAAATCCTATTACCGAGAAAATGACAGCAGGTTTCACTGCCACGACCACGATTAAACGTTCTGATTTTGGTATAAAAGCCCTACTACCCGATGTAGGAGATGAAGTAAAAATAGAAATTAATGCCGAAGCCTATAAAGACACTCAATGAGGCCTGCTATGAGAATAAAAAATACTACCGATAAATACGGCATTGTTACCATCTCCTTACACTGGCTATTAGCGATTTTAATGATTGGGCTTCTTATCCTGGGTATCTATATGGTTGAGCTGCCAATCAGCCTGCAAAAACTTAAGTTGTATGGCTGGCATAAAGAGTACGGATTTCTTGTGTTAGGACTTGCCATGATTCGAATAATATGGCGTCTTATCAATATCACCCCTGAGTTATCTATTCCAGCCTGGGAACAGTTTGCAGCCCGGGCAGTGCATTGGGCTTTTTACGGATTTATGTTTGCTTTGCCAATTACCGGCTGGTTAATAACCTCTGCTGCGGGGCTACCCGCTTCCTTCTTTGGTCTATTTACTCTACCTAACCTGATAGCTCCTAATGAAGAATTAAGGCATTTATTCCAGGAGATTCATGAATGGCTAGGTTATGCTTTAATCGCATTTATTGCGCTTCATACTGCTGCAGCTTTAAAACACCATTTTATTGATAAAGATGACGTCCTGAGGAGAATGCTGTCATGAGCTTGATCAATTCCTTATCCAAATGGTTAGTTTTCATGATACTGACCTTCCTGCCTGTTTTTGTAAACGCGGCTCTTCCCGAATGGGAAATTATCCCGGCTGAAAGCAGTCTTAGCTTCACTGCTACTCAAAATGATGCGCCTGTGAAAGGCCAATTTAAACAATTTACTGGTAAAATTTTTGTTGATCCTAATAATTATAAAAGCAGTAAGATAGATATTATAGTTGATATGAATTCTGTTTCCGCAGATTACGCCGATGTAAAAAACACCTTGATTACGCCTGATTTTTTTAATGTACAGATGTTTCCCAAAGCGGAATTTAAGGCAACTGAGTTTAATAAGACCGGAGATAAAACTTATCAGGCAATGGGGACACTGACTATCCGTGATAAATCTGCTCCTGTTACTTTAACATTTACTGCAGTAGAAACCTCACCCGGGATGGCGCTGGTCGAAGGCACGACTACATTCAAACGCAGTACATTTGGCGTTGGCCAAGGTGACTGGGCTAGTACTGATGAAATAAAAGACGATGTTAAAGTCGATTTTAAACTGGTTGCTAAAAAGAAATCATAACCATTGCTTATTGTTCTACTGAGAGAGTATAGCAGCGCACAGAGAGGTCAAAAATTATGGATAAAAAGCACTTGGGCAAAGGAAAATCGTTTATTAACAATGAATTTGATATGCCTGCCCCTCGTTGGATAAACACCTACCCAGCAGGACCTTACCGATTTATAAACCGCGAATTTTTTATTATCACCTACGAAACAGATCCCGAGCTCTTACAAGCCGTTTTGCCCCCACCTTTAGAGTTAATTGAGCCGGTTATTAAATTTGAATTTATTCGTATGCCGGATTCAACTGGATTTGGTGATTACACTGAATCAGGCCAAGTTATCCCGGTTAGGTACAAAGGTGAGGAGGGCGGATTTACGATTTCCATGTTTCTTGACTGTCATGCTCCCATTGCCGGTGGCCGCGAAATATGGGGGTTTCCGAAAAAACTGGCTAAACCCAAATTAGTTATTGAAGAGGATACGCTAATTGGCCTTCTGAATTACGGTAGTATCAGAATTGCTACAGCAACAATGGGTTATAAACATCATCCTGCAGATAAAGAAAAAGTCTTGGAAGCCATGAAGAAACCCGTATTCTTGCTTAAAAATATTCCTGGTGTTGATGGCACCCCTGAAGTGAATCAGTTAACCAGGACCTATCTACAGGACATCACTATAAAAGGAGCCTGGACTGGACCAGGTAGCTTGGAGCTTCATCCCCACGCCTTAGCACCTATTGCAAATTTTTATATTAAGAGAATCGTTTCTGTTTCTCATTTTATAACTGATTTAACGCTCCCTTATGGAGACGTTGTTGAAGATTATTTGATTCACAAGAAATAACAGCCCGTAAGGCAGGTAAATCGTAAGCATTCACGGAGCATGCTATTCTTGAAACCAGATAAAATACTGCCATCATTGCGAACAAAGTGATGAAATCCAGTTCCAAGCTTCCTGGCAGTATGGACGATTCCGCAAAATCGGGTGATAAGAATGTGTTTTGGTTGCTAAAACACATTCTTAAAATAAGCCCCGGGGAATGGAATGCTCAACGAAATAAAAATGATTGCCCTTTTTTAACAAAACCCAGAAAACCATCCGCCTTTGCATCAGGTAGTTTTCCGGGGCTATGATGGTACAACCATATTTTTTTCTTCAATCTTGCAGGGATAGTAACTAATTCGGAATAATGGGCGTGAACGCCTGATTTTTTTTCTGCTGTTTCGCAATCATGAAAAATAATAGTTGCTTCCTCATAATAATCCAAAAGCTGTTTGGGAGCATATTGCGTATCAGCCGTAAAATATATTTTGTTTTCCTTGTAGTGCATCAATAAACCATAACAAGGCATTAACTCATAATTACTGACAATATGAATTGCTCGTACCAGTTGAAAATTAATATCATTCCAACAAAAGTGTTCTTTTATAGGGTGAGTATTAAAAAATGTTTCCAGTGTGGCCTTTTCAGTTTGTAATGTACGTAATCCGCCAGATAGTGAGTGTTCCCATAAATCCTTAATAATATTTTCCGAACAGTAGAGATTGGGCTTAATTTTATAGGCAGGATCAAAAAAAGTGTTCAGTGCCAACCACTCTAAACCACCTATATGATCAGCATGCAAATGGCTAATATAGACGCTCTTGATATCTGCATAGGTTAAATGTTGCTCATTTAATGAAAAACGAAGATCGCCTCCTGCATCAATGAGCAAGGTATCATTCGCTTTTTGTAAAAGTACATTGGATTGATAATTATCCTCTCTCAACGTGAATGCAGAACCAGAACCAAGAAATGTTATCTTTAAAGTCATAATTCTTCCTGTTGTACTATCGAATCAAATGAAACGGTTATGCCGCCCATTCAATCGCACCATCCTTACTTTTATTATAGAAACCAAATCCATTCATTTTAATTTGACTCGTCTTCTGGTAGGAGAAAGTAAGTGGGAATCCTTCCCATACCTTTCAATAAAACATCCCCTCTGGGTAAAAGTCTATAATCATTTTTTATTCGCTCATACACCGCTTGCGAGCATTGGATATGCCCGGGTACTGAGGTAGACTCGAGGCGAGACGCTATATTCACCGTCTCCCCCCAAAGATCATAGGTAAACTTATGGGTCCCAATAACACCAGCAACCACAGGACCGACGTGTAACCCGGCGCGTATAGTGAACTTCCTTTCATCCAGATGTTCTTTATTAATAAAGGCCATCATTTCCATACCAGCCTCAACACAACATTTTAAATGATCTGGTTTAAACTCGGGAATTCCACCAGCAACCATATAAGAATCCCCCATTGTCTTTATTTTTTCCAAACCATATTTTAGTGAAATTTCATCAAACCGTGAAAAGATAAAATTCAGCACCTCAACCAATTTTTCTGGGCTCATCGCAGCAGATAGTGAAGTAAAATTGACCATATCTATAAACAAAACCGAAACATCGTCATAACGATTGGCAATATTTGTCTCTTCCGATTTTAATCGTTGGGCAATACTGCCTGGTAAAATATTCAATAAAAGTCGTTCCGATTTTTCCTGCTCTGCTTCAATTCTCTTTTCATAACGTCTGCTTACTTTTAGTGCTGCATAAGATGCAGGGAAAGCAACAATAAACCCCAGCAAGATAAAAGCAATTAGGGATAATCGCTGTAATTTAGCGATTTCGCTATTGAGTCTCTTCATATTTTCATGAGAGAAGACTCTCACCGTTGTGTCAGGAACAAGGAATGAATTAACAATTTCTGTTCTTCCTCCTGGCATAATCAGGGTACCACCCGCTTCTACCTTTTTATTCTGAATAGCAGCTCCCCATTTTTGTGGGTGTGCTTGCCCGAGTAATAAAAAATTGGTATTAAATTGATGTACATTTTGCCCGACCAGTTTTTTAATCGGGTGTGCTAGAAAAACGCCTGTATTTTCATCAATCAAACAAAGATAGCCCCGATCCATTTCAGTTTTCGCTAAAGAAGCCTGCAAAGCTGAAATAATATTTTTTTTAGGTTCGCCATCTGTCAAGAGATGGGAAATCATCTGCGCAACAACCTGCGCCTGCCTGCGATTCACATCCATGCTCATAGTCAGGTAAGTTGAGCGAATCATATTTAGCAGAAGGGGTGAAAGGAGAGTACCAACTAAAAACAAACTGAAAAAGATACCGAGGAAAGTAAACAAGTACAGGTTTGATTTTTGGATCACAATAAGGCCTTCCCTGCTGAAAACAGCTTACTTTATTATTATGGAGTGCTTCGCTGCTCTCTTTCTTAATTCTTTTGTTTCTTTAGCCTATCAATGAGGCGTTAACGGGCGATCGCTTCTTGCGACACCCAATAGCATTCCGTCAGTTGCCAGCAGTTCTTCAATACAGCACCTACCCTGGTAGCTATTTTGCTTACCTGAACAAAACCAGAAGCTAGATTGGAGTTTTCATTCGCTTCAAAGAGGGGCAGGATGTAAAACGGGTAAAGAGTTCTGACTCCAGAAAATCGCTACCGTCCGCATTGCCAGCTAAAAACCCTGTTATTGCCTCTACCAAAGGTAACCAATAATGGTCTTCTTCAAATGGATTTTTGCCCTAATTGTCCTGAATAATAACTTTCTAGTTTTTCTGCTATAAACTCATCCTTTCGTTAAACAACAATGGTCTATAAAAATCCCATCGCTTTAAGAAATTAAGCAAACTAGGCTTTAATCAGCTTCAGACCTCCCAAATAAGGCTGCAATGCATTTGGTATACGAATATTGCCATCCTTATCTTGATAGTTCTCCATAATCGCTACTAACGTCCGGCCAACTGCCAATCCAGAACCATTTAGAGTATGGACTAACTCTGTCTCCCGAGTTTCTGGGTGCCGATAGCGTGCTTTCATACGGCGGGCTTGATAAGCTTCCGTATTGGAACAAGATGAAATTTCTCTATACATCCCCTGGCTGGGTAACCAGACTTCCAAATCATAGGTTTTAGCCGCGCCAGCTCCCAGATCGCCGGTACAAAGAGCGACAACACGATAAGGTAATTCCAGCCGTTGTAAGATAACTTCGGCATGATGAGTTAGTTTCTCAAGCGCCTCATAAGACGTTTCAGGGGTTGTAATCCATACCAGTTCAACTTTTTCAAATTGATGCTGCCGGATCATGCCTTTGGTATCTTTTCCATAAGAGCCAGCCTCACTGCGAAAACAAGGGGAATGGCAAGCATGGCGCAGTGGCAACGATTCTGCAGCTAAAATTGTATCGCGAACAGTATTTGTTACTGGAATTTCAGCGGTCGACGTAAGGTAATAACCGTCATCCCCCTTCAATTTAAATAAGTCTTCCTCAAATTTCGGTAATTGACCAGTACCCATTAAACTATCGGCATTGACTATGTAAGGGACATAAATTTCTTCGTAACCATGCTCTTGCGTATGAATATCAAGCATAAATTGGATAAGAGCACGATGTAATCTGGCAAGCTCCGCTTTCATTACCACAAACCGGCTACCAGTAATTTTAGCCGCCAGGGCAAAATCCATCTTGGCTAATGCTTCACCCAACTCATCATGCGATTTCACCGCAAAGTCAAACGTAGGAATGGCGCCCCAGCGACGGACTTCCTGATTATCTTGTTCATCACGACCTTCCGGTACCGAAGGGTGGGGTAAATTTGGCAAACTAAAAAGGAGCGCATCCAGGTGCTTTAATACTTCATCAAGCTCCGTTTTTTTGCTCTGTAATTCTTCACCGAGGCGATTCACCTCTTCACGCATCACAGTAATATCTTCACCGCGAGCTTTTGCTTGTCCAATCAACTTGGAACGTTGATTACGATCATTTTGTAATGCTTGAGTTGCAACTTGCAGCAGCTTTCTTTGATCTTCAAGAATAACAAATGCTTGCACATCAAAATGAAAATCGCGCTTTTTCAGTTGCTCAGCAACATATTGCGGATTATCACGCAATAATTGAGGATCTAACATAGTTCACCTTTAAATCTGGTCGCAGACAATTCGGATTAACTCCAATACGCAAAGTTTATCCTATTTGATTCGATTAATAATAGGGTCCTATTGATTGGGAGCTGCAAACTCAGCTCAACAATCGGCCACAGTAAATTCCTAATAAGACCATCGCTAATGAACCAATATTATTGAATAATATATTCAATGCAGCAGCGAGTACCTGGCCATTTTGATAAAGTACCCAAGTTTCCCAGGCAAAACTGGAAAACGTTGTATAAGCCCCAAGAAAACCGACCACTAATACTAAGCGCCAATAATCCCCTACCGCAAATCGTTCTGTAAGCAGAATTATTAGAAACCCTGCCAAAAAAGACCCTAGACTGTTAACTACCCAGGTGCCATAAGGATAACGCGAACCTAAAACACGGTGCATTATGCTTACTGTAGCGAAACGAGCCACTGCTCCTAAAGTCCCTCCACAGGCTACTGCAAGCACTGAAGCTAACACTGTTATCTCACAATGCCTCGGGTTGATTGATTCAGGGCATCAATCATAGGGATAACCTCGGGACAATCATTTTGTATTAGCTCTAATTCTGCAACAGCTTGCTGTACTGTTAGGCCTCTGCGGAAAATAATTTTATAGGCACGTCGCAAATGGTCAATCGCAGAAGAAGAAAACCCTCGCCGTCTTAAACCAACTGTATTGATTCCACATGCAGAGGTTGTGTGGCCGGCAATCATGACATAAGGTAAAACATCTTTGGAAACATAAGTTGCACGGGCAATGAATGCATAGGCGCCTATATGGCAAAATTGATGTACGGCGGCATAAGGCCCGATGATAGCAAAATCATTAACAATGACATGGCCAGACAAGGCTGCATGATTTACCATCGTGATGCTGTTACCTATCATACAATCATGGCCGATATGAGAATAGGCCATAAAGTAATTACCGTTGCCAATACGGGTAACGCCTCCGCCTTTGACCGTACCACGGCTAATCGTACAATATTCGCGAATAATGTTATTATCGCCTATCTCTAAACGCGTGGGTTCGCCTTTATAGGTAATATCCTGCGGTTCATCACCTACGGAAGCAAATTGAAAAATCTTGTTATTTTTACCGATAACAGTGGGTCCTTGAATTACCACATGGGGGCCAATCCAGCTTCCTTCACCAATTTCCACATCAGCACCAATCACGCTGCCTGGGCCTACTGATACGCCTTTTGCCAATTTGGCAGAGGAATGAATCATTGCACGTTCATCTATCACTTTACAATTTCCTTCGCTGCACTCATTAAATCTGCTGAGCAAGCAAGCTTGTCACCAACAAAAGCTTCGCCATGCATCCGCCAAAAATCACGTTTTTGACCAACTAGTTTGACCTCCAAACGCAGTTGATCACCTGGTATTACTATTTGTTTAAAGCGGGCATTATCAATTCCTGCAAAAAAATACAGGAATTCATAGCCTTCTTTAGGCTTGCGCGACAAATTTGATAATATCGCACTGGCCTGAGCCAACGCTTCAAGCATTAGCACACCAGGCATGATAGGATTTCCCGGGAAATGCCCCGTAAAAAAAGGTTCGTTAATTGTTACATTTTTAGTAGCAATTAAATAATTCATTACTTCGTATTCCATAACCCGATCAACGAGGATAAATGGATAACGATGTGGTAATAAATCGAGAATTTTAGTTATTTCAATCATTTCACTCATGCACTTTACTCTCATTAAATTCATTGGGGCTTCACATCTGTTCTCAATCTCTGAGAACTCAATTTGAATCGTGCTGCCTCTCCTTTTCCAATTTGGTAAGGCGGGTAACATAATTATCAAGGCGCCGAAAACGCGCCGCATTACGACGCCATTGTCCATGTTCACTCACCATAATGCCAGAAGAATAAATGCCTGGCTTAGACAAGGATTTATTCACCGTTGACATGCCGGTGATCACGATATCGTCCACAAGATGCACGTGCGCGGCAACACAACTGGCACCGCCGATTATACAATGTGCCCCAATCCTTGTATAAGCACCAATAGCGGCGCAACCGGCAATGGCTGAATTTGCGCCAATAATAACATCATGAGCAATCTGTACCAAATTATCGATGTGCACCCCTTCACCAATATAAGTATCGCCTAGAGCGCCTCTGGCAATTACCGTGTTAGCACCTAGCTGAACGTAATCTGCAATAATAACCCCGCCAACGGCCGGGCCATGTAACCAGCGACCCTGCATTTTTACACTATTAAAAGGTAAGGCACCAATTACGGCCCCACTTTCAATAGCAACATGTTGACCTATTTCGGAACCTTGCAGAACAACAACCCCGTTATGAATGGTCGTTTGATTTCCTATCCTGACATCCGATTCAATCACACAATTTGCATCAACCTGGACACCATTACCCAGCACTACCCCGTCGCCAATAACAGAATTTTCTCCCACTCTCACACCCTGGCCTATTGTTGCCGAAGGAGAGACTACGGCTGTCGCATGAATTCCTTCCAAGGTTTTTGGAGTCTGTTGAAATAGTCCTGTAACCACTGACATTTTTTCTAGAGGATTAGCAACTACAATAGAACTGGTCGGGCAATATTGGAGATACGCTGCAGTTAGCAGGACAGCACCAGCCCTTGTTTGGCTCAAAGATGCAAGCAAGACAGGATTATCAAAGTAAGCCAGATCGGTCTGGGTAGCACGACTCAATGATGCAAAACCCTGAATGGGGCATTCAGCTTGACCATGAAAAACCCCATCCAGGCGAGCCGCTAGCTCGGCAAGGGTATACACGTTACTCACGAATTATTAGCAATGAAACAATTAGTTAATTTGTTTCATCACTTCCTCAGTGATATCCAACTTGGAAACACTGAAAGGTGCAGCATCTTTCTGCAGAATAAGATCATATTTTTGGGTTTCAGCTACCTTGTTGATCGCTTTGCGGATCTTACCGTAAAGCTCTTCCATGGCTTCATTATGGGCGGTACTCAATTCCTGCTGATATTGCTGGCCTTCTCTTTCAAAAGTTTGCTGGGTAGCAACGATCTTTTTCTCCAGTTCTTTCTTTTGAGTCTGGCTCATAATAGCGCTATCACGCTTAAATTTTTCCATATCCTTTTTCAACCCTTCTTCCATCGCAACCAACTTGTCACGACGAGGTTTGAAATCTTTCTCTAGTTTTTGCTGGATCACTTTCATTTGGCTAGAGGTTTGCATGATTTTTTGCAAATCTACAACACCAATTTTTGCCCAATCTGCAAAAGCATTAGCGGCACCTAAACCAAACACTAATGCAATTAAAATCCCACTGACACGCTTCATTATGTTGCTCTCCTGATTAAAAGTCTCTGATGCTAACACACTTCACTGCAGGTTGCGATATTGTGCTAGTCTCCACCTATTAATTTCTTCAGTTAGCTTCTTTTAGCTTCTTTTACTCATTAAACTAACCCCTGCGAAATTAAAAACCGGATGACAAGGTAAATTGGAACAATTGTCCCTTATCTAAAGGTTGTTTGTTCAATGCCTGAGCCACGCTGAATGCCAAAGGTCCAAAAGGAGAACGCCATTCAACAGATAAACCGGCTGAATAACGCATTGGTCCTGCCAAGGTTCCTCTTAAAGCAGTCGGTATGCCTTTTGCAAAAACGTTACCGGCATCAGTAAAAACCGTTGTTCTGACGTTATCACGACTTAAGGGATAAGGCAGGATAAGACCAGCACTTCCATTGACAAGGAAGTTGGCACCGATTGCATTACCATTACTATCCTGAGGTCCTAGAGAGTAACTGTCATAACCCCGAACCTGACCAGGCTGGGCAATACCTCCCGCGAAATAGTTTTCGAAGAACGGTAAGCTCTTGCCATTAAAGCCGTTTCCATAGCCAACATTGCCTAACAAGGTAAAAATAAAACCACGAGTAATCGGTTGATACCAGTGGGCTTGATAAGCCGCTTTGTAGTACGACAAGGAATTGGACGAGGCAGGCAGGGCAACTAAAGCCGAGATTTGCTGATTCATCCCTCTCGTAGGATAAGGCATCTGATCGTAGCTGTTACGATTCCAACCGCTTGTTAAGCGAATCTCATGAAAGTCGCGCCCATATAAATTCACAAAATTCTGAATTTGCATAACGGTACCGACTGACTTAATACGTAAGTCTTGGTATCCATAGCCGAATTGCAAACTACTATTTTCGCTTAATAATACGTTGTAACTTACATCACCACCAAAACGGTTAGAGGAATAAGAACTGACATCTAATTTTTTGGGGTCAACTCGCTGATAATACAGCCCCATCCCGCGTCCAACCCCATTTTGGGTATAAAAAGGATTGTAATAATTCAGGTTATAATCCTGCCCCCAATAGCTCGCATTAAAGCCAACCCCCATAGAACGCCCGGTTCCCATGAAGTTATGCTGATTAATTGCAGCATTAAATTGTGGTCCGTTGGTACCATAACCTACCGAAGCCGTTGCTTCTGCCGAAGGCGCTTCTTCTACTTCAACGTCCAAATCAACCTGGTTATTTGTTCCTGGTACAGGATTTGTTTTCACATTGATATTTTTTAAATAGCTAAGAAGACGCAACTGCCGTTCAGATTCTTTAATATTATGTAAAGACAGCAAACCGCCTTCATTTTGGCGAATGACATTACGTAATACATAATCAGCCGTTTTCGTATTACCATGGAAATTGATGCGGCGTACATAAACATGACGGCCAGGCTCGATCATAAAAGTAATAAAGACTGTTTTATTGGTTTCATCAATCCGAGGCTCTGCATTAATGGCAGGAAAACCATAACCAACATCACCTAAAGCCAAACCAATCGCAGAAATACTTTCCGTAACCTTTTTACGTGAAAAAACATCGCCCTTTTTTACTTCAATCAGAGAGTCTATTTTTTCTTTGGGTAAAATGGTTTTACCTGCAATCGCATAACCAGCGAAACGGTACTGTGGACCCTCATCGATATGAATATTAATATAAACATCTTTCTTATCAGGGGATAATAAGACTTGCGAGGAGACGATATTAAATTTCAAATAGCCCCGATCAAGGTAAAAAGACCGTAGAGCCTCTAAGGACGTATCCATCGCTGCTTTGGAATACTGATCTTTTTTACTGAAATAGGTGAAAATATTGCTAGTCGACAAAGACAATTCTGGCAATAATTCATTACTGGTAAAATCGTGATTGCCAATAAACTTGATTTCTTTGATTCGAGAAACACGCCCTTCAGAAACGGTGACGGTGATAGCAACACGGTTTTCCGTCAATGACGCAATCTTCGTTTCGATGCGAGAATTATACTTTCCACGTGCATTATAGGCCTGTTTTAATTCTTTTTCTAAACGCTCAAGGGATGACCGTTGAAAAACACGACCCTTGACCAAGCCCATCTCCTTGAGTAACTCCTTCATTTTATCACTGGGAATCTCCTGGTTCCCCACTACCGAAATAGAACCGATAGTGGCACGTTCAACCACGTGAACAACCAGTGTGTTGCCTTCTCGCTCAAGCGATACTGCCTGGAAAAAACCAGTTTCATAAAGGGCTCGAATGATTTGTGCAGAAGAGCCAGGTCCTATTTCCTCACCAACTTGCACAGGCAGGTAATTTAACACAGTACCTACACTGACTCGCTGCAAACCAACAACTTTGATATCACGCACAACGAAACCATTTGCCGCATTAATTTCAGTCGACCAGGCTAACGCCGTTGAACAGAGGATACCCAAAACAATTTTTTTACTGATTTTTTTCATTCTTATTTTACGTCCAGTACTACGCACGGTCTTGTCACTGGAATAATTCCAGCACGAATATATAAATTGCACCCTTTTATAGGAAGTGACTAACCCTGTCAAGAAATTATGACCTCTTTCCAAACTCTACTTGGGTAGGAAATTGCTTCGTCGAGACGGTACTCGAACCCTCGTGTCCTTGTCTGTACACTCCGGCTCCGCGCTCCGTGTCTCCTCGTTATTTCCATTCCACAGCCAGGCTGGAAGAAGTCTATGATTAAAATGTAGCCTTGAGCTGAATAACTAACGCAAGAATGGTCACATCCAAAAGCGCTAAATCGGGCAATAGCTAGATTTTTTGCGACAGTCTACCACAGAGATCCCCCACTGTTACCAGCTATTTATTATCTTGGGACTAAAAATCTGCTTGCATTTGTATACTCAATTGATTTATTGATTATTTCAATCGAAAACAATCATAGAATAATCATTATTATCCCAGCAACCGCGATATATCATTGCTCAATGCTAAAATCATTAATGCCATCATAAACAATAAGCCAACATAAATTCCCGCTGATCTCACTTCTTCAGAAAGTGGCCGCCTTCTAACAATTTCCATTAGACAGTAAAGTAAATGACCTCCATCCAGCATAGGAATAGGCAATAGATTCAACACGCCTAAACTAATACTGACTAAAGCTAAAAAAGATAAATAATAAGTAAATCCGGTACGGGCGGATTCGCCTGCTCCCTGGGCTATTCCCACCGGTCCGCTAATACTTTGTAACGCCAGTTTCCCTGTAATAAAACGGCCAATTAAAGAAAACGTTGCTCCTGTTAAATCAATTGTTTGCGCAAAAGCAGTCCCCATTGCTTCAACGGGACCTTGGCGTTGTACGCGCAACCATTGTGGCGGCCAATCTACTTTTTGAGAGCGAACACCAAGAAAACCTTCTTTTTGGCCATCAATTACTTTCGTACCAATTTGTAATTTGACGTTCTCTATCTGCCCTTGTCTGGCGATCAACAAATGCAAAGGAGCGCCTGGATGTTGCTTGACATACTCAACCAAATTTAGCCAATCCTCTAAAGGTTTGCCCTCCACGGTCTTAATAATATCGCCCGATTGCAATCCTGCTGCTTTCGCCGGCGAGTCATCAAGTACTTCACCGACTATTGGAGGTATGGTAGGTATAAAGGGGGTTATCCCAAGGCTTCCTAAGGGATCAGGTTTTTTGGCGTCCAAATTCCAATTTTCCAAGGGGAGAATGAATGTTTTTTTCTCGCCATTTGCTAACGACTTGACAGAAATGGAGACTTTTTCATCACTGCCAAGCAAAGGCATTAAAGCAAACTGAAAATCTCGCCAACTGGTAATTTTTTTATTATCCAGAGCCAGAATTTCTTGTTTCGGCCCTAACCCCGCCTCTGCAGCAATACTTCCAGGCTTCACCGTTTCAATCATAGGTGCCAGGGATTGAATACCAATCACCAAGACCAACCATAACGCGACGAAAGCAAAAATAAAATTAAATAAAGGACCGGCTACAATGATGGCGATACGAGCCCAAACCGATTTGTTATTAAAAGCAAGATGACGCTCTTTTTCCGGGACTTCGCCTTCAGTTTCATCCAGCATTTTCACATACCCGCCCAGAGGAAAAAGAGACCAGGCATACTCCGTGCCCTGTTTATCATGCCAGCGTGCCAGTACCTTACCAAAACCGAATGAAAAACGAAGGACCTTCACACCGCAAAGACGGGCTACGAGAAAATGACCATATTCATGTACTGTTATTAACAATAACAATGCAAGGAAAAAATAAATTAAAGTCAGTACCATAATTAGATTCCTGGTGCTAAAACGTATAATCCCCAATAAAATAAAGGCGATGCCGCAAGCAAACTATCTAAACGATCGAGTACGCCCCCATGGCCAGGAATTAACCGACCAGTATCCTTAAGTTTAGCTCTTCTTTTAAGCATGCTGATAAATAAATCGCCGATCATGGAAATTAAGGTCGTTGCTATTCCGATGTTAAACCAATGAACAAGGCCTACACGGGGCTGAAAATAATAGTAACCGCAGCATGCCACCAACATTGACAATATAAAACCACCTGACGCACCTTCTACTGTTTTGCCAGGGCTCACTGAGGGAATAAGCTTATGACGTCCCCACTGCTTACCCGCCAAATAAGCGCCGATATCAGTAGCCCAAACCAGAAAAAGCAAATACACAATCAGATCTTTACCTTGCTCCTGTTTATAAATTGCCATCATACTCTGGGCAAATAAAGGCAGCAGCAGCAGGCAAGCACCAGCAACTATCCAGGAATAACCCCAAACTGTCTGTGATCTTGGGAACAGAACTATCGCTGCTAAAATAAAGACCCATAGCAAGAGACCAAGAGCCAACCAATAATAAAAAATGTAATAACTTAAACACGCCGCTGCCAGAAGCAACACAAGAAAAGCAATTTTTGATGGCAAGGAAGCGATAGGAATTAATCCTAACCATTCAAAACCGCAAGCTAGCATTAAGAGCAGTACAAACCCGGAAAAAACCCAGTTTGGTGCATAATAGATAGCAAACAAAACGAGGGGCACTAGTATAACTGTGGTTAATAGCCGCTGTTTAAACATGGTTAACCTCATTAAGTTGTTGTGAGGTTTTACCATAGCGCCGTTCTCGCGAACTAAAACTGGCCAATGCTTTTTGGAATGCTTCCGCTGTGAAATCAGGCCAATGTACATCCGTAAAATACAATTCGGTATAAGCTAGCTGCCAAAGGAAAAAATTGCTAATCCGTTGCTCGCCACTGGTACGAATAAACAAATCCGGATCCGGCAATCCATGGGTACTGAGTGCTTGTTCCAGAGCAGATTCATTAACCGCCTCAATAGCCAACTCACCTGTACACACACGTTTCGCGATACTCTTGGCAGCCTGGACAAGATCCCATTTACCGCCATAGTTCACCACAACATTCAAGATCAGACGCTTATTATTTGCAGTCAGCTCTTCAGCCGCTAACATCTGGGAACACAGCGTTGGTGACAGGGCTTCCCTATCACCAGTAAAACGCAGGCAAACACCATGTTGGTGGAGTTCTTGTACTTCATGTCCTAGCGCTTCAATAAAAAGCTGCATCAAAAACTCAACTTCGTTTTCAGGCCTTGACCAGTTTTCACTGCTAAAAGCGAATAGGCTCAAGATTGGAATTTGAGTTTGTAAACAACAACGGATAACCGTTTTTACTGTCTCAACACCAGCACGATGTCCTTCAACTCGCAACAAACCACGGCTTTGTGCCCAACGTCCATTGCCATCCATCACAATGGCTACGTGTTGAGGTAAGATCTCGTTCAACCCAATTCATCCAATACATAAAATGGTGGATAGTCTACCCGCTTTATAACAAAATATTAAGTATTGTCATATCTAAAAACCAAGTATCTCCAATTAGGGTCTGTTGACATTTTCCTGGCTTGAGTGATTATGGCTTGATAGTCGAGCATCGCAGCGAAGCACAGAAAATCAAGCCATAAGCGCCAAGATAATAGTAGAAATGTCAACAGCCCTTTACTTTTTGCAGTGCCATCCTGCTTAGAAATTAAAACCAGTATATAATCGGGTTTTACTCCATTGAGATTTTTTGATGCAACAGATTAAGCCACTCGTCTTAATGATCCTGGATGGTTGGGGTTACCAAGAAAATACGGCACATAATGCGATTGCTGCAGCCAAGACCCCCCAATGGGATGAATGGTGGCAAACACGACCACATATTCTCCTCGATGCCTCGGGTCACCAGGTTGGTCTGCCAGATGAACAAATGGGAAACTCTGAGGTTGGTCATATGCACATTGGCGCCGGCCGAATTATTTATCAGGACTTTACTCGTATTAACGACGCAATCAGTCGTGGTGAATTTGCTAAAAACCCCGTCCTTACTAATCTTATCGAGGATATGCAAAAAAAGAATAAAACCGTGCATGTCATGGGACTTCTTTCACCAGGTGGAGTGCATAGCCATGAAAATCACCTTTTTGCTTTTCTGGCTCTCTGTCATCATTTAAGGTTTAGCAATGTATGTCTCCATTTATTTCTCGATGGCCGCGATACACCACCACAAAGTGCCTTGCAAAGCCTGGATAGGCTCAACCAGCATTTAGAACGATACCCTGTCGCTACAATAGGTTCCATTTCAGGACGGTATTTTGCCATGGATCGCGATGAGCGCTGGGAACGAGTGGCGCCGGTTTATCGTTTATTAACAGAAGCAAAATCTAACTATCAATTTCAGCGAGCTGAAACCGCTATAGCGACCTTTTACGAGGAAAAAAAATACGATGAATTTATTCCTCCTACACTGATTGGTGCAGGGAAAGTGATTGAAGACGGTGATTCAGTCCTGTTTTTTAATTTTCGCGCTGATCGGGCTCGCCAATTAACCCAAGCGTTTCTTGATGAGGAATTTAATGGTTTTATTCGCTCAACTCACCCTACACTTGCTCATTTTGTAAGCATGACTCACTATGCAAAAAATTTAGCGACTGAAATAGCCTTCCCTCCAATAACATTGAATAACACCTTGGGAGAAGTCATCGCCAATAATGGCTTAAGTCAATTACGCATTGCTGAAACCGAAAAATATGCCCATGTCACATTCTTTTTTAATGGGGGTTCAGAACAAGTGTTTCGCAATGAAGATAGAATTCTGATTCCTTCCCCGTCAGTCGCTACTTACGATTTATTGCCGGAAATGAGTGCACCGGAACTGACCCGGGCTTTAATAGATGCAATTCGCAGTGAAGCCTATGATGTCATCATCTGTAATTATGCGAATGCTGATATGGTAGGCCATAGTGGCGACTTTAATGCTGCTGTCAAAGCGGTTGAATGCCTCGATCAATGCATGCATGATGTGTGGCAAGCGCTAACAGAGACCGGAGGTGCTTTGTTGATCACCGCTGACCATGGCAATGCGGAAGCAATGTTTGATGAAACCACACAACAGGCACATACAGCCCATACCTGCGAACCCGTTCCTTTACTTTATGTAGGAGGAGATTGGCAGTTTAATCAGTCCAAAGGCAGTTTAATTGATGTAGCCCCCACTATTCTGGCCTTACTTGGTATTACGCAACCCCATGAAATGACTGGTCACGCACTCTTGGTAAAAAATTATGATTTTGCAAATTAAAAACAGCTTATTGACTTCCATGAACTCAATCCTTTGGTTAACAATACTTTCATTGCCTTTGTTGACAGAGGTATGCTGGGCTGAAAACGCTTCGCTCACCCAGGCTAAAACGAAATTAAAACGGTTAGACCAACAAATCCATACCCTGAAACAGACTCTGGCCTCCGTTCAGGACAAACGTGGGGTACTTAATCAAGAACTGGCCGGTACTGAAAAGCAAATCAGTGATGGCATACGCAAATTGCGTCTTATCCAGCAAGATATGAATTCCAAGCAACGTAAAATTAGTCTTTTGCAACAACATGTTAATGAACTAAATCAACAGCTGGCAGCACAACAGCAATTACTCGCCCAGCATGTGCGCACAAGATATAAAATGGGTGAATATCAACCTCTTAAATGGCTTGTAAATCAGGATGATCCTTATGCAATCAGCAGGTTGTTAACTTTTTACCAATATTTGGTTCAATCGCGCCAACACATTATCGATCAGATTGATACGACAAAAAAAGAGATTACCCAAGACCATAACAAACTTAAAAATGAGCTCACTGAACAGCAACAATTACAACACCAACTTCATAGCCATCAACAGCAATTAGAGCGAGATAAGCAATACCACACCGCCGTTATACAATCACTCGACAACGAAATTGAAACAAAAGAACACACTTTATCAGAGTATGAACGCAATAAAGAAAATTTATCCCGTTTACTTAAAACCCTGGCTCTACAAAGTGTGACTCAAGCTAAAAGGCCATTCACCCAGATGAGGCGAAAATTGCCACGCCCTGTTCAAGTCGGTAGGCAATCTTTGCAAAAAATGAACCAGGGAGTGACATTTTTTGCCGGAGAAGGGACCCCTGTTACTGCCGTTTATCCAGGCAAAGTCGTGTTTAGTGATTGGCTCAATGGTTACGGACTTTTATTAATTCTGGACCATGGTCAAGGCTTTATGACCCTTTATGCTCACAATCAATCTCTCTTTAAACACAAGGGTGCAACGGTGTTACAAGGTGAACAAATTGCTACTGTAGGCCATAGCGGTGGATTAAAACAAAACGGTCTATACTTTGAAGTAAGGCAGCGTGGAAAAGCGATTCCGCCACTTGAGTGGTTGTCTTAATAATCCTCTGGCACTTATATTGCAACGTACAGTGATACCGGAAGATGACGCATACAGCGCCAAACTTACCAAAGGAGAACAGTATGTACAACAAACGCCTTTATTTTGGTGCGATCACAGTATGGGTCAGCACAAGCCTTCTTTTTCCACTACAAGCTTATACTGCCGAAGAAACCTCCACTAAACGAATTCCTATGGAAGATGTGCAACGGTTTTCCAATGCCATCGGTCAAATTAAGAAATATTATGTTAAACCTGTCGATGACAAGGAACTTTTTGATAATGCCATACGGGGTATGCTCAGTGGTCTGGATCCCCACTCCACTTACCTGGATGAGGATGCTTTTAAAGAATTGCAAACCTCAACCAGTGGTGAATTTGGCGGCTTGGGCATTGAAGTGACGATGGAAGATGGTGTAGTCAAGGTTGTCACTCCTTTAGTTGACACCCCCGCTTTCAAAGCAGGTATTAAGGCCGGTGACTATATCATTAAATTGGGGAACCAATCGGTGCAAGGCATCAGCTTAAAAGAAGCGGTTGAATTAATGCGAGGCAAGGAAGGAACTACCCTGGATCTAACTATTTTACGTAAAGGCGAGAATAAGCCACTCAATTTTTCACTGGTACGTGAAAAAATTCTGATCAAGAGCGTAAAAAGCAAATTACTGGACGATGGCTATGGTTATGTACGCCTAACCCAATTCCAGGCGATGACTGGCGAAGATATGGAAAAAGCGATTAGCCAGTTAAAACAACAGTCTGGCGGTAAACTTAAAGGCCTTATTCTGGATTTACGTAATAACCCAGGCGGGTTGTTGGACTCAGCAATCCAAGTCTCGGATGCTTTCCTTGATACAAGCAAGGCTGGCAAACCTGAACTCATTGTTTACACCCAAGGCCGCCTCCCTGGCTCAAAATTTACTGCCTTGGCTAATCCGGGTGATATCTTGAACAATGCGCCATTAGTGGTACTCATTAATAATGGCTCTGCATCTGCCTCAGAGATTGTTGCCGGTGCACTGAAAGATAACAAACGCGCTATTATTCTCGGCACGCAAAGTTTTGGTAAAGGCTCGGTACAAACAGTGCTCCCTCTTGATGACAAACGAGGAATCAAATTGACTACCGCGTTGTATTACACGCCTTCTGGAACTTCTATTCAAGCAAAAGGTATTACCCCTGACATCGTGGTCGAAGAGATCGCTGTACCCAAAGCTGACCCGAAAGCAGGGGGTTTTGCCGGTTTCAGTGAAGCCGATTTGAGTGGGCATCTACTGAACAAGGATGAAAAAGGCGAACAAAGTAAAACGAATGCATCTGCAAAAGATGATCAAACCTTGCTTCACGAAGATTATCAATTGTACGCTGCACTTACTATCTTAAAAGGCCTGGCAGTCGCCAAGCGTTAAATAATTTCACCACAGGCCTATGCCTGTGGTGGCTACTGTATTTAGTACTGGATGGACAGCCTTCAAAAAAATGTATATAATCTGTCCATTCCGCTGGAATGACCCCTTTCATGCTCTGATTGAGGTAAATTGAAGATGTCAAATTTTTTTGGAAAAAATGTACAACGACCGGTGTATACAGGTAAACAGCTGCAAACCGAAATTACCCTATGCAAAGCGCGTATCAATGAAGCCCATGAGGCTTTAAAGCGCCTAAAACAAGACATTGATAACCGTTGCCAAAAATTGCAAGGTATCTATGAATTCCTGGATGAGAAACAAGCGCTTTATGAACAATTAATAGTGCGCTATCAAAATCAACCTTCACCTTCTCTGGCAGGCCGCATTGAAAAGCTTCAAAAAGCCATTACAGATATGCTGGCTAATATGGAAGCAACTGAACCAGCCAAAGTGATAGCCGATTTAAGCGCCAATTATGAAGCATTGAAATCAGAGTTGGCCATAAAAGAAACTTTAATCAATAGTGAGGCGTTCTATCCTAAAGGCGTGGGTATGTATTGATTAGTACGTTCTTCATGATTAATTTTTTGTTAAGGTTTGTTTGCTAAACTGAGTATTAACTATCACAACACGCGGAAATTATTATGCCGAACGTTAAAAAAATAGTAGGGAATTCCCGAGAAATAAACACAAAACAAGTTATCCCTGTGGATTTTCTCCAACCAACTCCATATAGATCTAACACACAGCAGCTCCTTAAAGATATCGAAAGGGCTCGCTTTGTACCCACAAATGGCAAGACAGTTGACGATTTTATTACTGACGCATCCAATCCTGATGAACTACATTATACTCAGGGGAGCTTAACTGGTGCCTTATTTTCTACCCCGCTGCTGCAATTCTTCATCATGCTAAACCCTAAATTTGTTAATGAAGAAAAAGGACGGACTGAGGAAAATCGAATAGAGACTTATTACAAAAACAGGGAAACTTATCAATTTACGTATTATGACGATGAGGGGGTTCTTTGTGGTCTTGCTATTGAGTATTCTACCGTTGATCCTTCGTTATGGGCTGCCAGTATTGTTCGTAATACAAACGGTGCAGCAGAAGACAATGAAGTACTGATTATAACACCTGAAGATCTGACTGATAAAGAAGGTGAGGTTCTTGAGTCCTCTGAGACAGCAACTACCTTCCTCGATTCTATAGGTTCCGAACATGCAAAAGGTTTGCTGGCGGGTATTTTCAGGGACAATGGTGACGTTGATACTCAAAAGCTCCAAGTATTGAAAGAAACCCTTGATACCCATAATTCAGTCTCTTCGAACAATAAAGTCTTTAAGGCAAAGATGAAAGAAACCGATGCTTTGCAAAACGCACAAGAAGTTGCAATTGAGAAATTAAAAATTGGATTTGGACGTGCGAAAGCGTTAATTGAGCAGGATGAGGCCGACGATAAGGATGCTCGCCTTAAAGCGTTGCAAGAAAAGCGTGATAAACACATTAATCTTGTTGAAAATGCTAAGAATGAAGAAGAAATTGCTCAGGCCATAGATCCCCAAATTACTGGGGTTGAGTTGCCGCGTACGGGATTAGAGTTGCTGGAAGATACTCTGCGAAGCGATACTGAAAATACCAAAGCGTTAGGCAGAGTTTTATTAGCTATCAAATCAGGTACTTTGACAGTAAATGGCCAGGCACCTGATGAGGACTATCCAATTGGTGAATACCTGACTCATGGGGGTCGAATTAACTTTGATGTCAGTGCGCTGTCAGCCGAAGAACAACAACAATTCTACGCTTTCATCACCAATAATCAGGCTAAACCCCGTGCTTTCGCCACCCATCGCGCCGGCGGCACCGATGCGAATGGCAGCCCAGCAGAAGCTAAATCCGGTTTATTAGGCGCTATTTCTGATGCGTTTCGTGCCCTTGTCGGCGCTTCTAAACATGCTGGAATTAATTTAGCGATTGGTGGAAATCATATAGCCAGTCGAGAAGGCGCTCCAGGCAGTTTGGGTCAACATCCCGATGAATCTGGTGAGTGGGGTCACATGTACTTACACCAGGATTCCAACATAGTTATGGTTGGTATTGAAGCAAGTGCTCCAGGCAAACACAATGTGAGGACAGGCGAATCGCACAGTAAGACCGGAGCGGCCGGTGAGTTATCTCCTTTCTTACAGAAAAAAATTGATTCTCGCGAGCTGCAACAGGAGCAAGTAAAAGCAGGTAAGAAACCGTTAAGCACAAAGGAAAAATATAACTGGGCAACGGTTAAAATTTCCTCTGATCAGTTGCGTCAAATGATGCTTGCTGATCAGGGAGCAGATTATGCCGCCTTGGTTAAAGCAAAACCTGATAATGCTCAACCTGCTGAGCCAAACCGCAAAGAGAAAATGGAATCCTGGGCTAAAGCGACCAAAGAGGGCAACAAAACCTCAATGGCTGCAAAAATTTTTGGTTTCCTCTTATTTGCCGCCGGTATTGTCCTGGCTTTTGCTCCAATCCCGGTCGTATCTCAGGCGGTCGGTGGCTGGTTAGCAGGATTAGGCCTTGGCGTTGCCACCGGAACAGTCACTCTAGGGGCAGGCCTTACCGCCGCAGCGGTTGGTTTAGGTGTCTTTGGACTTGGTACGCGGCAGGATCCCGAAAAACCTCATGCTCTTTATGAAAAGAATTTGAGCAAGCTTCCACCAGTTGAAGTGGTCGAAAAACCAGTAGTAGTTCAAGAACAGGTTGTACACGATGTAGTTCAAGAGCATGTTGTACACGATGTAGTTCACGAACACGTTGTAGTCGATGTAGTTCACGAACACGTTGTAGTCGATGACAGCCAACTAGATGACAGCCAACAAAGCAACAGCTCCGACAGTCTCCCTGAACTTGATGGTTTTAAAGAGATTGAAGTGGACTTGGGCCTGGTAGTTAAATCTAAGGATCAAGTGTTGGACGAGGCAAGACGAGCGATCGATGGTGTACATGAATCTAACCCTGTCCATTCCCCTGTAGTAGTGACCAAAAAAGATGTTGTTAATCCAACAAACACTGACGAAACCACACTCACATTCTAATGGAGATGCCAATTAATGCGCGCAAAATGCGCGCATTAATCATATCAATCACGCATAAATGCTCGCCGGAAAGGCATTGAATCGCACCGTGAAAATGACAAGGGGTTTTTCTCTTTACCAGATAGCAAAAAGCACTTTATCAACAACTCAGAAAACAATATCAACAACCCTTTCCCCTGAGCTCGCTGCAAGAATTAAAGAACTTAAACCATTCCTTAATAATTGTTAACCTGTCTTCAAAAAACGCCTCAAGGGGTTATTGCAAAGCTCTGCTTTCGACATCAGGATTGCAAGCTGAATTAGGGGGGTTACCTGAGTACCTTCAAGTTTGAGAGCTAGAAATAGACAATTAACAAAGAAATGTATATAATCTGTCCATTGTCGTTGTAAGCTGTGTCTTCTTACTTCATATCTCATAATCTTTTCATAAGGTTTATTTGTTACAATAAAGGCACTATGCAAAATGAAAGCAGGAAACCATCATGCCACAAGTAAGAAAAATTACTGGAAATCATCGCGAGGTAGTGACCGCTGCATTTTCCAGCAAATATTTGCCACCAACACGCATGGCATCGGGTAAAACACGTTATCCGGTAGAAGAAACTCTCAAACAATCGAGCTACCTAGAGAATGTAGGCAATATCTTTAAAGATTTATCAAGAACCCCTTTTCTTCCTACTAATGGTAAAACAGGCGATAATTTTGTACGAGACTGGGTCAATACTCCTAGCTATGATTTTGCGCAAGGCAACATAACTGCCGGGCTTTATCATTTTCTTTTTGGTGTTTTTATGGCAGACCCTGACCTTGTTAAAGAAGGTACGGGGAGAAAAGAAGAAGAGCAACTCACAAAATACTATGCTAATACGAAAAAAGTCGATTTGGCCTACTACAATGATGAGGGGATACTCTGTGGTGTTTCTCTTTCTTATTGCATAGAAGATCCCTCTCTCTGGGTTGCTTGTACAATACGAAACACCGTTGGTAACCCTGAGGATAGAGACGTTTTGTTTCTCTCCACCGCAGAACTTATTAAACACGACTCTGCAGATAAGCAAAAAGAATTAGTAGAAAGTGGCACTGTCGCCCAGGAATTTTTGGCATTTTTGAAATCCGAAAGCGTTGCCGCTTTGTTTGCCGATACTATTCTTGAAGACGGCCGAGTAGATGTTGAAAGGCTAGAAGAGCTAGATACACATCTTAAAGAAATGCACCTTATAAATATAGGTCACAATAAGGTATTCCAGACCAGGGAAAAGCATTTCGAGCAGCAGAAGAAATTACACGAACAAGCTCTTAAAGCTATTAAAGACCCAGCTTTAGAATCGGCAGCCAAACAATCTTTTGCACGAAGAAATACAGGCAGCCTTTTTTTAGGTTTCTTAGTTTTCGTGACGCTGGTAAATTTGGCATTAATGGCTACAGGTGTTTTGGCTCCTTTCGGATTACTCCTGGAAGGCGTAAAAAACTACCTTGCATTCGCTGGCGCGGCTGTTGTCGGTGTTGCCAGTACTGCCAAGATAGCTAATAATGAACACCAATTATCCGCTTATCAAGTCAATACCTCAAAGCGTACTAAAGAAATTGAGGACGACTTCCAGGCAAACTTTGAGCAAAGAAATAGAGAAGCTTTCCTGGCAATGGATACCAAGGAAGCCCAAGAAGCTTTACATGCTCAACAAACGAGTAATACCGGTAATGGAGAAGTAGTAGGTATAGTAGGAAGCCATGAGTATGACGATTCTCAAGAGTTTGGCATGGTTGGAGAGCTTGTAGACGAGGTAGTACATGGGGATAGTTCTCTATTGCCCAAAGCGACTCACTTGGTTGACAGTGTAAGTGTACAACCGCCTGTTGATACTTCATCACGGAAGGATATGGGTGTTGTTGTTCCAGGAAAAGAAGATGGGATTGTAATTCCAACCAATGATGGTACGCCAATTTACAGTTAATAATGGAAATAGGTAAATTAAACAATGTCTAATTTGTTCTTTAATCAGAATGAGCTCCCCGTTTACGGGAAATTGCTACAGCAAAATGAAATTACTACGTGTATGGCACGCCTGCGTCAGGCACATCAAGCCTTGCAGCAACTGAAGGAAGATATTGATAAACGCTGCGAAAAGCTCCAAGGCGTTTTTGATTTCCTGGACAGTAAACAAGCCCTCTATCAGCAATTAACTGAACAGTATCAGCAAAATCCCACTGCAAGCCTAGCTCTAAGAATTAATAAATTAGGACAAGCGATTAGTGATTTACTTGGCAAGCTTGAGGCATCCCAACCAGAAAAAGTTATTGCAGATTTAAGTTCTCATTATGAGGAATTGAAAGCTGCGCTGGCCATAAAAGAAGCCTTAATCTTAAAGAGTAACCCTGAAACGACTCAAACCTATGAGCTTGTTGAAGAAGCTGGGGATTCTTTTCCAACTCTAGCAAAGCTGTAAAGAATGATATAATGACTTAGGTCAATCATCCCAGTATGGCCTATAATCTATAATAAACAAGCAGCTAAGGAATCCTCATAAGGTGAAGTACAGGCTTCCAAAAAAAATTTATGAGGTTGTTTAAGCTTGTAGTAATATCAAGATACTGAATAAATGTTAATTTCCAATTAGCATTATTATGCATTGCTAGAAAGATAACCATCCTATTTTATACAGGATTGAAGATTCTAAACCGCACAGGATGTTTTAGGAGGGCCAAAATGCCTAAGTCCTTTTTTAACCAGCAAAATCAAAAAAGCCATGCTTATGAAAAATTATTGCAGCAAAATGAAATTAAAGAGCGCAAAACACGCATTTCTAAAGCACACATTGCTTTAGAGGAGCTGGAGCATGACATTGAGGCACGGACCAAAAAATTACATGAAATTTTTGCCTTTTTAGAAGCCAAAAAAGCGCTTTATCAGCAGCTGACAGAAAAATATCAACGGAAACCTTTACCAACCTTGGCTACGAGGCTTAATAATCTTAAGCAGGCAATCGATGATTTGGTTAGCAAAATTGAGAAGGCCCAGCCTAAAGAAGTGATCAATGATCTAAGTGCCCGCTACAAAGAATTGAAAACCGAGTTAGCCAGAAAAGAAACTTTAATAAATAAAACTGACACTGCAAAAGCCTCTCAAGACAAGCAAAGCACTGAGGACTAAGCAAACTGTCATCCGCCACCGAGGGGTTAACCAGCCGTGGTGGCTCATTTTTAATCAATATGCTATAACTCCATGTGAATACTTACGCAAGGAGCAAAGTATGAAATCCTGTCTACCACTCCCCTTTTTGATTCTGGGAGCTTGTTTTGCTTTCAATAGCCAGGCCGCTAGCAGCCTGGAGATTCAGGGGAAACAAGCCAAGCTTATTTATAATTCACTGACCGGCCCCAAAGTTCATGAAGAAGGCGCCGCTGGTCATTTGTATCGACAAGGTACGAGCATTCTTTGTCGCTATACCAATGCTGATATCACGAAACATGGAAAAAATGTTCCCCGCGAGGCAGCCTGCCGTTATGCCTGCACCATTAAATTTGATCATAACGGACTGGCATCGCCAGGGAAAAACCCTTAGCCAAAATTAAGTGAAGCTGTAATCCGAGAAAAACCGGTTACAGCTTCGTAAAACAAGACGGGTGTCATTTCCGCGAAAGCGGAAATCTATTTCTCAAATTGCTTGTGATTTGGTTGGAATTTCGTTTCCCGCCTACGCGGGGAAGACAGAAATTTAGAATCAAATTAACTAATGTTAGTTAAAGCTAGTAGCCTTGATGCAGCGGAGCGTAATCAAGGTATTCCCTCTCCAAAACAACCTGCCCAATTAGGTTTAACCATCCATACCAAGGGAGTAGAGCATGTGCAATGATACGATTATTAAACCAATAAACC
>NZ_JBLZIO010000030.1:0-22475 GCF_048553315.1 Legionella sp. ST3F1
TTTTCGACTCCAGATAGTAGAAATGGGAATAGACCCTAAATGGCTTCAAATATTGCCGCCGCACCCATTCCTGTTCCTATACACATAGTAACCATCCCATAACGTCCTTTTGTACGTCGTAAACCATGTAATAAGGTAGCGGTCCGGATTGCCCCTGTAGCTCCTAATGGATGCCCCAAAGCAATGGCTCCGCCTAGGGGATTTACCTTATCAAGAGGCAAATCCAGTGTTTTAATAACGGCTAAAGCTTGCGCAGCAAAGGCTTCATTAAGCTCTATCCAGTCGAGTTGCGCTAAAGTAATACCAGCTTTTTTCAAAGCCAGGGGTATTGCATTAATAGGGCCTATACCCATAACTTCAGGAGGAACTCCAGCAACAGCATAGGCTAATAAACGTCCCATAGGCTGTAAATCATACCGCTTTAATGCGTCTTCACTCGCTAACAAAGCAATAGCCGCTCCGTCACTGGTTTGTGAACTATTACCAGCTGTCACAGTTCCTTTAGCTGCAAAAACTGGACGTAGACGCGCTATTGCATCATACGATGTATCGGCGCGTGGTCCTTCATCGTCAGTCACCATACGCTTTTTGCTTATAACCTCAGAAGACGCCAGATCAGCATGGCGTACGGTGATTTCCACTGGACTTATTTCTGCCCGAAAATCACCTCGTTGTTGCGCCGCAACGGCACGCCGATGGCTTTCTGCAGCAAATTCATCCTGCTGCTCGCGGGTGACTTCCCAGCGTTTGGCAACATTTTCTGCCGTAATACCCATGCCATAAGCAATAGCAACATGTTCGTTGTTAAAAATTGCCGGATTTGCAGTGTATTTGTTACCGCCCAAAGGCACCATAGACATACTTTCGACTCCACCGGCTAGTGCAAGTGGCATATCTCCCTGGGTGATTGATGCCGCCGCAGTTGCGATACTTTGCACACCAGAAGAACAGAAGCGATTAATGGTCATCGCTGGTACTGATTGAGGCATGTCAGCTAATAACGAAGCGATTCGCGCAACATTCATACCCTGCTCGGCTTCTGGCATCGCACAACCAATTACTACATCACCAATAGCTTGCCAATCGACAGGTTGATTACGACTTTTCAACGTTCTTATTGTGTGTGCAAGAAGCTCATCGGGTAGAGTATGACGAAACACACCTCGTGGTGCTTTACCAACAGGAGTACGCAATACATCAACTACATATACATTTGTCATTATCAAGTCTCCTTAATTGCGCAATGGCTTACCAGTTTCTAACAGATGGGAAATACGAGCCTGAGATAATGGTGTTGCCGCCAAAGTCATGAAGGTTTGTTTTTCCAGATGTAGTAACCAGGCCTCATCAACTAATTCGCCCGCATTAACATCCCCACCACAAAGTACATGAGCAAGTTGATTGGCAAGAAAATAGTCGTGTTGAGAAATAAAACCACCTTCAAGCCAATTGACTAACCCGGCTTGCAAACGTGCATGTCCCTCTCGTCCGGCAATTTTAAACTGGGTTTTAAGCGGTGGCTGATAATTGGCAGCTTGCATTGCTTGAATTTGTGCAAGTGCAGCAAAAAGCACTTCATTAGGGTGCATCACCCAACTATCTTTCTCACGCAGGTAGCCGCGCTGCTTGGCCTCAGGCGCACTGCCAGCTACAAGCGCCGTCGCAATTTGTTGAAAATACGGTTGCAAGAAAAGCATTAAATCCGCTTCTTGCGCTTTGGCAGCAGCTCTCATCGCCATTTCTTTACACCCACCGCCAGCAGGGATAAGGCCAACCCCAGCCTCTACCAAACCAGGATAAGCCTCAAAAGCAGCAATGACTGCATCGCAATGCATCATCAATTCACAACCACCACCTAGAGCACGTCCTCGAAGTGCTGCAATGGTTGGAATTGCACAATACTTTAAGCGCAGTGCAACTTGTTGAAATTGGCCAATCATTAAATCCAGCGCATCCATCTTATTTGCCTGAATCAACGCAGCAACACCTCGTAAATCAGCGCCAGAACTAAAATTTGAGGCATCAGATTGATAAATAATTAAACCTTGGCATTCTTTTTCAGCTTTGTCTATTGCCTCTTGTAAGCCATCAAGCACCGCTTGTCCAACAGTATTGGCTTTACTCTTAAAACTAACAACCGCAATATCTTCTTTTAGATGCCACAAATGAACACCTTCATTCTCATATAAAGTTGTCATACGATGAGACGTTTCTTTTAACACTTTATCCGGGAAAAACTGACGCTGATAAACTGCTAGCGGGCTACGTGGAATATACTCATTCTTCTCGGCGGAATAAGCACCCTCCGCACTATAAAAATATTTAATATTAGCTAGCCAGGCAGGTAATTTGGCTTGACTTAAAGTCATTTTTTCAGCGCTAGCTTTTTCTATGCTGGCTTTCATTTCATTAATACCAGCCATTTGCCAAGTTTCAAAAGGACCATATTGCCAACCAAAGCCCCAACGAATGGCTAAATCAACATCGCGTACATTGTCAGCTATCTCAGCTAAATGATAAGAACAGTAATGGAAGAGATCACGATAACAAGCGGTCAAAAATTTGGCTTGTTTA
Source organism: Legionella sp. ST3F1 (assembly GCF_048553315.1). Lineage (NCBI taxonomy): Bacteria > Pseudomonadati > Pseudomonadota > Gammaproteobacteria > Legionellales > Legionellaceae > Legionella > Legionella sp. ST3F1. Next base: position 2,575 of record NZ_JBLZIO010000030.1, read on the forward strand.
TTTGTAGAGGTAGTCAATTGCTGCATGCGCGCTATTGGATCAGCAATCTTCATAATATCTTTTAATTCATTACTGACCTCGCCCTGGGCTGGACGATAAGTTCCTGATTCAAGATCATAAACTTCAATAACCTTTCCATTTTTACGATAAATGCCTTCCCCTGATTTCTGACCTAAACGGCCTGCTTTAATCAAAGCTGTCAACCACTCCGGTAATTTAAATGCAGCATGCCAAGGATCTTCTTTAAGCTGTTTCTCCATCGTGTGCACGACATGTTGCATGGTATCTAACCCTACAACATCCATGGTTCTAAAGGTAGCCGATTTTGGTCGGCCTAATAAAGAACCAGTTAACGCATCTACTTCATCTAAACCAAGTTTCATTACTTGTGCATGATGTAAAGTAGCTAATAGTGAAAACACCCCTATTCGGTTAGCAATGAAATTCGGTGTATCTTTAGCGCGTACAACTCCCTTACCCAGGCGACTGGTTAGCCAGGTTTCCAAATTATCCAGTAATAACGATGTGGTTGTAGTTGCTGGTATTAATTCAGCCAGATGCATATAGCGTGGTGGATTAAAAAAATGGACACCACAAAACCGGTTACGCTGTGATTCGGGTAGCACCGTGGCAAGAGCATTAATACTCAAGCCTGACGTGTTACTGACTAAAATAGCTGTTTTACTCAAATAGGGCGTAATACGCCGGTATAAATCTTCTTTCCAATCTAAACGTTCACCAATTGCTTCAATAATTAAGTCACAATCAGACAAATCAGTCAAATTTTGCTCATAATTTTTTGCCTGTAAGACTAGCCCTGTCTGCGGTGTAGCCAAAGGTGCGGGTTTTAATTTACCCAGATTAGCAATGGCCTTATCAACTAAAGCATTAGTCGCTCCTTCTTTACCTGCTAAATCAAATAATAAGGTTTCAATCCCTGCATTCGCGCAATGTGCTGCAATTTGTGCCCCCATGACACCGGCACCGAGAACCGCAACTTTTTTAATGAAAAATGGTTCCTGCATGATTCATGTCCTTTTTGTAAGTGAAAACATTAGGTTCGGTGTTGATTCGGGTCTGTTGGCATTTCTACTATCTTAGCCAAGAAGCAATGATTTTCTATGCTTCGCTGGCCATTTACTACCCTATGCCAACAGCCCTATTTGCTTTATTGGTATTTATAACTGCCTTCATATAACAAGTCACAATACCATGAGTTACAACGACTACTGGTTACAAAATCATTTCGGTAAGCTGCTCTAAGACAGATTGAAACGAATTCCCTGGGCTAAAGGTAGTGCATCTCCCCAGTTAATCGTATTCGTTTGCCGACGCATATAAGCTTTCCAGGAATCAGAACCTGACTCGCGACCACCTCCAGTCTCTTTTTCACCACCGAAAGCGCCACCAATTTCAGCCCCGGATGTGCCAATGTTAATGTTGGCTATGCCGCAATCGCTACCCATAGCGCTTAAATAACGCTCGGCGTTCTTAAGATTCTGGGTGAACAACGCAGAAGATAGGCCTTGTGGGACACCATTTTGTAAAGCGATTGCTTCCTCCAGACTGCGATAAGGCATCACGTAAAGAATAGGGGCAAATGTTTCTTCTTGTACAATATCCCATTCGTTTTTCACGTCAGTCACCAAAGTGGGTTGAACAAAATAACCAGCTTGATTGATCACCTCACCACCAAATGCAATTTGTCCGCCTGCAGCAAGTATACGTGTAATCGCTTTGCGAAATTGGTTTACAGCCTGTTCATCAATCAGAGGTCCCATCAAATTGTTGCTGTCTAAAGGGTCACCGATAGTAATTTGCTCATAAGCATGTTGTAGTCGCTTAACAACATCGCGATACATTGATTCATGAACAAATAGACGTCTTGTGGAAGTACATCGTTGACCTGCTGTACCAACCGCACCAAAGACAATACCTGGGATAGCAAGATTTAAATCAGCTGATTCATCGAGAATGATCGCATTATTTCCACCCAGCTCCAGAATTGTTTTTCCTAGGCGTTTTGCCACTTTGGCCGCAACCTGCCTACCTACAGCTGTTGAGCCAGTAAAAGAAATTAGCGGTATACGCGTATCATTTACCATCGTATCAGCAATATCGTGCGACTCAGGAATAATTAAACTAAAAATTTCTGGGCAATTATTTTTTTGTAATACCTGATTACAAATATGATGTACTGCAATAGCACAAAGTGGTGTCTTAGCTGAAGGTTTCCACAGCGTTACATTGCCACAGATTGCTGCAATAAAAGCATTCCATGACCAGACCGCGACAGGAAAGTTAAAGGCTGATATGACACCAACGATACCATAAGGATGCCATTGCTCGTACATACGATGATTAGGACGCTCGGAATGCATGGTATTACCATAAAGCATACGTGATTGACCGACAGCAAAATCAGCAATATCAATCATCTCCTGTACTTCACCATCGCCTTCCTGCTTAGATTTGCCCATTTCAAGTGATACTAGACTGCCTAATAGATTTTTATGGTCACGTAACGCTTGTCCAATTTGACGAATTATTTCTCCACGCTTGGGAGCAGGTATCGTCTGCCATTCTTTAGCTGCGATTTGTCCTCGCTCTATCACCTGCTCATAATCACGCATTGAACAGGTTGCTATTTCAGCCAGCTTCTCACCCGTTGCCGGATTAAAAGAGGGTAAACGACTAGTACCAATCTGGCTTTGCCAACCATGACCACTGAAAGCGCCAGGGTTAACGTCGTTGATATTTAAATGTTTTAATAAATCCATGTCATTCTCCTAGGCGTAATGCTGACCAAAACGGTTGGCCAAGACATCATTCAGATGGAAATTTTCCTGTAAAATCAGACCACGGTATTCATTGGCTTGTCCTAACACCAAATCCACTACTGCACAAACGCCGGATGCAGTGCTAACTTGAATAGCCGACCATTCCAAACCGCGAATAGTTGCTGGATATACTTTTTTAACGTAACTTTTTTCGCTTAATTCACCTTGTTTAAGGCCCTCAACAGTCACATAAACCATCACGATATCCTGATAAGTCTTAGGAATAGCTCGCTCCAGAATTCGCTTTAAAGTATCGCGATCTTCGTTTAATTTCAGATCATTCATTAACAAACGCATTTTTTCACAATGCCCAGGATAACGCATGGTTTTGTAGTTTAACGTCTGGACCTTTCCTTGATAAAGCTCAGCCAAACTGCCTAAACCACCTGAAGTATTAAATGCCTCATATTCTGAACCATCAATTTGTATAGACTCTAGCCCCTCAAGAGGCTTTAAGACAACGGGTTTTCCACCCTCAATCCCATAACAAGGATTACCATATTCGTTAATAACACCATCCGTAGACCAAGTTAAAGAATAATGTAAAGCATTGCTAGCACGCTGCGGTAGTGCACCGACACGCAATTTAGCATGATGACAATGGTCGAACTCTTTCATCAGGCTATTTGCGGCAATGCTGATAAAACCAGGCGCAAGTCCGCATTGAGGTACAAAGGCAGTAGAAGCATTTGCAGCGATCACTTTGACTGCTTCAGTAACAGAGGTATCTTCAGTCAGATCGAAATAATGTGCTTTTGCGGCTTTTGCGGCTTTTGCAACATGAGTATTTAAAAAATAGGGAAGGCTTGAAATCACCGCAATGATATTATTTTTTTGCAAATAAGCCTGTGTAGATTCCTGATCTTTGACATCAAGCGCAATTGTTTTGATTTCCGGCATCGCTTGCAATAAACGAGTGACATCCGTTCCAGAAAACTCCACATCAGCCAAATGAACTTGATAGTCACCACTATCGGCTAATAAGCAGGCAATTAAACTTCCAATTTTCCCAGCGCCAGTAATCATAACGTTGTACATATTATTCCTTCTCCTTTGTAAAACGAGCAGTCATCGTACACTAAAAAAATGGTCCTTGAATACTCCCAATCCAAATGATTTATTGTAAAAATCTTGACCTTTGGCAATTAGTATTTTATCGTCGCTTTCATTTAAACACGTAAAAGGTATGACTCGAACAACTTCAGTACAGAGCCTGGCGTTTATTTCGACAAGAGCTATAAGTTATAGCCATCTTTTACGTGCCTTTTTGTTTGGATTATTGCTTCCTTTAAGCTTTGCCCCATTCCACCTGCCTGGGGCAGCCATTTTAAGTCTGGCATTTTTTTATGCTCAGTTAGGCAAAGAGCAAAATCAGCAGGCTTTTTGGGATGGTCTTTTTCTTGGTTTAGGCTATTTTGGCTTAGGGATTTCCTGGGTATTTGTTAGTATCCATGAGTATGGACACCTTAATAGCGTGTTTGCGGCTCTGATTACATTATGCTTTTTAATTTATCTTTCTTTATTTCCCGCCCTGATGGCCCTGATTTTTAAAAAAATGGCTATTCCTCGTTTAGCCTTCCTGTCCTGTCTATTATTTAGTGCATTGTGGACTTTAACAGAATACCTGCGCTCCACATTCTTAAGTGGCTTTCCATGGCTCTTATTGGGTTTTGGCCAATTTGATGCTCCCAGTAAGTATTTACTACCCGTAATTGGCGTCTATGGAGTTGGGTTTTTAACCTGTTTTGCGGCCACAATACTGGCTACCAGCACACAACTCAATGGCTTACGACGCTCCTTGTGTTTAATCGCTTTCGTTGGTTTGCTGTTAAGCCCTTCTTTGTTGAAATATATAAATTGGGCACAAAAAGATTCTACTTCCATGTCAGTGGGAGTAATACAGGCTAATTTATCAATGCGCGACAAGTGGGATGAAAATTTATTTTGGCAACTATTACAGCGCTACCAGCAAGATACCGAAAAATTATTGGGTACTCAGTTAATTGTTATGCCGGAATCAGCCATTCCCCTGCCACCGAGTTATATTGGCGATTTCCTGACTGACATCCATGTTAAAGCAAAACAGGCAGGAAGCGCGGTAATGTTGGGGATTCCCAAACCCACCACAATTGATGAAAACTACTATTTCAACGCTTTAATCAGTTTGGGAAATGCAAAAGGGTTTTACTTGAAACAACACCTTGTACCTTTTGGTGAATATATACCCAAACCTTTCCAACAGATTAGTAACTGGTTAGCAATCCCTGATGCTAACTTAAAACCAGGAGGTACTGACCAAACCCTAATTAAAATAGGTCGTCATGCTATGGCAACTTTAATTTGTTACGAATTAGCTTATGGTGATTTATTACGTCATCAACTTCCACGAGCGGAGTGGATTGTATCGATTAGTGACGATGGTTGGTTTGGCCATTCTTTAGCCATGTATCAGCAACAGCAAATGGCACAGGTACGCTCTCTACAGACAGCCCGCTACCAAATCATTGCTAATAATGATGGTTTATCTTCTGTCGTTAATACTCGCGGAGAAATTACAGCGTCACTCCCTGCCTTCAGTGCAGGTATACTAAAAACAACCTTATTCCCAATGACTGGCATGACTCCCTGGGTTTATTTTGGTGATCTGCCAAGCCTGCTATTTGCTGTTTTGGTAGTGTTTATTTATATGGTTTATCGTATGCGCCACCATAAAGTAAATCATTAACCTATTGCTGCTAAGGACAAGAGGCGCTATCCTTACCGACCTGACTGAAATATAACTAATTAACTATGGATAACAGCTATAAACCCCAAGAAATTGAAGAGCAAGCCCAGCAGTATTGGCTTAAAAAACAATCATTTAGTGTTTCCGAAGACTTAAATAAAGAAAAATTTTACTGCTTATCCATGTTTCCTTATCCCAGTGGTACCCTGCATATGGGACATGTTCGTAACTATACCCTGGGTGATGTTATTGCTCGTTATCAGCGTGCTTTGGGCAAAAATGTATTACAACCTATCGGCTGGGATGCTTTTGGTTTACCCGCAGAAAATGCAGCAATAAAACATGGTATCCACCCTGCTGAATGGACAAAGAAAAATATAGCCTCAATGAAAGAGCAATTCCTGCGTTTAGGTAATGCTTATGATTGGAAGCGTGAAATAGCCACCTGTGATGCTGACTATTACCGTTGGGAACAATGGTTTTTTATCAAGTTATATGAGAAAGGACTGGTTTATAAGAAAAATGCGGTAGTGAACTGGGATCCTGTCGACCAAACCGTTCTAGCCAATGAGCAAGTTGTTGATGGACGCGGCTGGCGCTCAGGTGCCTTGGTTGAACGCCGTGAAATTTCACAATGGTTTATTAAAATTACCGCTTATGCTGACGAATTACTTAACGATCTTAATACCCTGGATGAATGGCCTGCTCAAGTTAAACAAATGCAACGAAATTGGATTGGCCGTTCTGAAGGCTGCGAAATCAGTTTCAAAGTACCAGGTTTTGCCAAGCGATTAAAAATTTATACGACACGTCCGGATACTCTATTAGGAGTAACTTATCTGGCGGTAGCTCCTGACCATCCACTTGCCAAAGAGGCAGCGAACAAACATCCAGAGGTGCAAGCCTTCCTCGATAGTTGCCAGGGTATTCGTATGGCAGAAGCGGATATTGCCACGATGGAAAAACGAGGTATTGATACAGGAATGACTGCCATTCATCCCATCACCGGTCTTGAAGTCCCTGTTTGGGTGGCTAATTTTGTACTCATGCAATATGGTTCTGGCGCTGTAATGGCTGTGCCTGCTCATGATCAGAGAGATTGGGAGTTTGCTAAAAAATATAAACTGCCCATGAAAGAAGTCATCAAACCTGTCGATGGTTCACATGATTACAACAAATCCGCCTTTACCCAGGAAGGCCAGTTAGTAAACTCTGGCCAATTTGATGGTTTATCCTCTAGTGAAGCCCAAAAAGAGATTGCCAATTACCTTGAAACCCACGATGCAGGTAAAACAACAATTAATTATAGGCTGCGTGATTGGGGAGTATCCCGCCAACGTTACTGGGGCACACCAATTCCAATGATTTTTTGCGAAGAATGCGGTATTGTTCCTGTTCCTGAAGATGACTTACCCGTCACTTTACCAGACAATATTCAATTTACTGGTAACGGTTCACCATTAGCCCAGTGTAGCGAATTTGTCCAGGCTCAATGCCCTAAATGCGGGCAAGATGCAACACGAGAAACAGATACTTTTGATACTTTTGTTGAGTCCTCTTGGTATTACGCCCGTTTCGCCTGCAAGGGACAAGACAATGCCATGCTTGATGATAGAGCTAAATATTGGACACCAGTCGATCAATACATCGGTGGTATCGAACATGCCGTAATGCATTTGCTGTATGCGCGTTTTTTCCACAAATTAATGCGTGATGAAGGTTTAGTGAATTCTGATGAACCTTTTAAGGCTCTACTCACCCAGGGCATGGTCCTCAAAGATGGCCATAAAATGTCTAAATCGTTAGGTAATGTCGTAGACCCGAATCACCTGATAGACACTTATGGTGCTGATACAGCACGTTTGTTTGTAATGTTTGCAGCCCCACCAGAACAGTCATTAGAGTGGTCTGATACAGCCGTTGAAGGGGCGCATCGTTTCCTGAAACGAATCTGGTCTTTCGCTTGCCAGCACCAACAGCTATTTATTGACATAAATGATGCCATCATGGGCGGCAATGGTCATGTCGATTGGCAACATGCTCAAAATCGCTTAAAAAAATCTCGTTTGGTTGTACACCAGATTTTAGCCCAAGCTAACAATGATTATGAGCGGCACCAATTCAATACCGTTGTTTCTGGTTGCATGAAGCTTTTTAATGAACTCTCTGGTTATGAACTACAAAATGAAGAAGATAAATACTTCCTCCATTCCGGAATGAGTATTCTTCTTCGTCTTTTAGCCCCTATCACCCCACATATTTGCCATCATATATGGCAGCAACTAGGTTTTGAAAAAGCAATTATTGATGCTCCCTGGCCTAAGGTTGACAAGAGTGCCTTAAAAAGTGATGAGATAGATTATGTCGTACAGATCAACGGCAAACTAAGAGCTCAATTTACAGCCGATAATGATATTACAGAAGATCTACTGATTGACTTAGCCAAGCAGCATACAAAAGCTTTTCTGGAAGGAAAAACAATTAAAAAAGCAGTCGTTGTTACTCATCGCCAATTGATTAATTTGGTTGTCAGCTAATGTTAATAAGACGTCTTTTCAGTTGGTTGTTTTTTTTCCTGTTGACTGCATGTGGCTTTCATTTGCGTGGCATGGTTGACATGCCACCATGGCTTAATAACGTTGCGATTGTTACCCAAAATGCTCATCGAGATTTAGGACCGCTGCTAAAAGATCAGTTACAAGCTTATAATATTAAAGTAAGTCCTAATGTAACACAGGCTGACTATTTATTAATAATCGAAAAGGATAGCAGCCAGCAACAAATTACCAATGTCAGTGCCAGCACCGCACCCAGACAATATCAACTTTTTTATGATGTGCAATTTAGTCTCGTTAGTAAGCAAGGGAACACGATTATTCCTTCCAATCATGTCATATCAACTAGACAGTTAACTGTAAATAATGACAGAATACTGGGTTCAGATTCCGAAGAAACACTACTGTACGGTGAAATGCGGCGTGATGCTGCCATGCAAATAATCAATAGACTGAGTAGAAAATAGCTATAAAGCCCTTAGATACTCAAATAACGAATCTAAGACATCAATATGCTCATTAAACAACAAGCATTAACCTCACATTTAGCAAAAAAAATCTCAGGACTTTATCTTATTATTGGCCAGGATTGTTTCCTTCTTAACAGTACGGCTGACTCAATCAAGAAGGTATGGTGCCCTCCAAATAAAGACGATTATGAGGAAACTACTTTACCCATTAATAATCCGACAGATTGGGAACGACTGGATGAAGAAGCCAACAGTTACTCCTTATTTGCCCATAAAGTTTTAATTGATGTGCGTTATGAAAAGAAAACGCTAGATCCTGCAGGGAAGGAGTTTTTAAGCAGCTATATACAAAACATGAACCCTCGCTGTTTACTACTCATACGGGCACCTAATTTACCTCTTAAACAGTTACAATGGCTCACATCTCATGATAATGCTCATATTGTCCAGGTTTTTTCCTTTGATAATTCGGAAATGCAACATTGGATTAAACAGCATTTGCAAGCAAAAGGATTCACATTCGACCAACAAATTCCCAGCTTAATTCACCAATACACTCAAGGTAATATGCTTGCCTGTGCCCAAGTTATTACCAAGCTTCAGTTAATAGCAGAGCAGAATTGTGTGCTAACCCCAGAAATAGTTAGAGAACAATTAGTTGATCAATGTGATTATCAGCTCTTTGACTTGGCAGACGCCTGTTTATCTTGCTCAGCAGATAGAGCCCTCCAAATTCTTCGTCATGCTTACAATACCAAGACTGAGCCTACCTTAATTCTTTGGTTATTAACCCAAGAAATTCGTCAACTAATTCAACTAATTGAATTAGTCGATCAGTCGGTTCCTTTTAATACAGCTTGTAACCAATTAAAAATATGGTCACAACGTAGCCGGCTCTACCAAACAGCATTAAGACAGGCTAGTTTAGATAACTTACAATCCCTACTGCAATTTTGTAAACTTATTGATGAGCGCATAAAATCAAATCAAAGCGGCCAAATTTGGCATGCTCTTGAACTTATTACTCTCTCGCTTTGTTTAGGAAAAGAGGTAGGTTGTTGTGCATAATTTAATTATCTATGGCGGTACTTTTGATCCAATTCACAATGGTCATATAGAAACTGCCATTAATGTGCAAAATCATTTTAATTTTGAGCAGTTTATTTTCCTACCTTGCAAAATCCCCGTATTAAAAAAGAAGGCTGCAGCAACAGCAAAACAACGTATTGATATGTTAGAACTTGCTGTAAAAAATCTGGATCAAAATTTTGAAATTAATTTAAGTGAAATTAATCGCGAATCACCTTCATACATGGTCCATACCTTGCAAAATTTTCGCCTTGAATTGGGGCGTGAACTGTCCATCACCTTGTTACTTGGTACTGACAGTTTTAACCAATTACCCCAGTGGCATAATTGGCAACGGCTACTAACACTAGCTAATTTGTTGGTTATAAAGCGTTGTGGATCAGAGAATGTGGTTATGTCAGAGAAGATTAAAAAACTACTCGAGCAGCACGAAACATTTGATGGTAAAACCCTGATAAGGAGCTCCCATGGTCTTATCTATTTTTATGATGCAGGCAGCTTTAATATTTCCTCCAGCCAGATACGCAAGCAACTTAGCGAGGGGAAAGATCCAAGCACTTATTTGCCTGAGGAAGTAGCACATTACATAAAAAAACATCAATTATATTTATGATTACTTCTAAAGGAGTTCTCTATGCCTGCCAACGAAACTATCTTAAGCAAACAAGAAAAAAATTGGATATTAGAGAGGCGCATAACAAGACTTTCAGATAATAAAGAGGTTCAAATATATCCAATGGGAGCGGAAAGGTATCTGTCATCTACTTTATTTGAAAACAACAAAGGACGATATAACATTAGAGCTGATATAGAGGGAAAAAATGTTTTAGTCATTCCTGGTTACGGCACTAGTAGTTTTTTATTTGCCCAAGCTGGAGCAAAATCAATTACTGTTTACGATAAGGATCCGGTAACTATTGCCTGGATGAAAGCGTTTAAAAAATATTATCATTACAAAGAGCATACAGACAAAGGTGAGCCTTATCCTTCAATTGAGGAATTATTTACAGCACTGACCTGTTGGTACCCGCCTTTAATGACTTTACCTTCTGGAAAATGCAGAAATATTTTATTCTGGGCCATTAACCCTAACCTGTTGCGACGCGCCTATATCCACTACATGGTATATTTAGTTCGACATGCCATTGAACTTAAAGTTGAAGATAATTTTGAGTTAGATAAAAATATACAATTCAATGCAGGAACAATTGATAAAATTGGGAGCAAAGAAAAACCAGCTTTTGATACCGCCTTTGTCCCTTATCTTTTAGGTGTTCGCAATGGAATAGAAAAAGAAGAAGAGATAGTGAGCTTTATTGAACAATTACTTCAATACGTCCCTACAGGACATATTCTGGTGAATCCTTCACGAAATACAAAAGAATTTTATATTACTGGCAAACGATATCTTGTAGCAATTGACTATGAAAATATTCAGGATATTCCAAAACTAAAACCTTATTTTTTTGAAGAAGATAAGCATTGGTTCCGTACTCAGGGACTTGTAGCCTTTCATAGACCCTATTCTTAAAGAACCCCTATTTCCTAATTTCAGATTAAATTTCCGCTTGTTAATGATCCATTAATCAACACCAATATGACTTTAGCTTGAACGCGTTGCTGGGGGAAAAATTTTTATTCAAGCTTCAGATAGCTCGAAATCACCGGTCATCTGCGTAAGATTTTCTGGAGCATCCGGTGTCTCCAATCCTTTAACTCGATCTATCAAACTCGGCATTAAACCAGATAGCCAATTAACGACCGGATCAAATTTAGCATATAATTTAGAATTACCAGCATACTCTGCATACGGTAGAGAGGTCATTTTTATTACAACCATAATAAGCGCAACGATAAATACCCCACGAACAAACCCAAAGCCCATGCCTAATATTCGATCTGTTCCGCTTAATCCCGTGCTTTTCAAAATAAAACCAAGCAAAGCATTTACTATCCCCCCAGCAATTAGGGTACCGAATAAAATCATAATAAATGCGGTTATCTTCCTTGCTGTTTTATCTTGAATGAATTTTTGCAGCCAGGGATCGAGGTTTTGTGAATAATTAAAAGCAAGCCAAATTGCTAGAATCCAGACACCAATAGCAATTAATTCTTTAACAAAACCCCGAATTAAACCGGTTATAACCGATAAAGCGATAATTCCTACAATCACTAAATCTACCCAGTCCCATGGCATGGCTAACTAACCCCTGTCTCAACAATAAAACCATTGATCTGCATAACACTAGCTAGCTGCTTTTGTAATATCCGAGCTTGCTCTTTTCTATCAGTATGGCCCACGATTACTTTGTAAACAGTACCATCAGTGGTAGTAATTTTATTGTAAGTAGCCTTATACCCTTTGCCACGTAATTTTGATACGAGAGTGTCAGCATTCCGCTGTTGTGAAAAAGTTGCCAGCTGTACCGCATAACGCCCTTTTACTGAAGCTTTTACTGTAACAGGTGCCACTTTTTTATTGATTTTTGCAACCACTTTCGCTTTAGGCTGCGGAATATTTTTTACAACTTTTTTAGCTGCCATTTTGGCGACCGTTGGTTTAGAAACCGGAGTCGTTTTTGCCTTTGGCAGACTTGGTGTATCAACATTTGCTTTAGCTACCACAGGCATCCGAACATCATTCATTGGGCTAAGTGGCTCAGCTTTAGCAACTTTAACTATCGTTTTTTCATCTGGCAGTGCAGGTAATTCAACATGAGCAACTTTAACAGTACCAAACATCGCCTTCTCATCAGGCATAGCAACTTTTGGTGGCAGAGGCTTGGGCGGCAACTGGACCGATACGTTAACATTTCCATCAAAGCGTTGATTAGATTTTTTTACAATTGCAGGAGCAAAAATAGCTCCTATTGATAAGATAACAGCAAGGCCTATAATGCGATGTTTAACTCGTTCATCTAATACTAGTTTCATTCTATCTCCTCAGTTTTAGGGGAATATACTGCGGATAGCACATTTCCCACAGTGATAAACGAACCATAAACTACGATTAAATCATCTGCACCTGCCTGATTGCAAGCAACCTGATAGGCTGACAGAGGATCGCGATAACAGGAAGGTATAATACCACAATTTGTAAATGCTTGGGTTAAGTGCTCTTTTGAAGCTGCTCTCTTGCCTGTTAACAAGGCTGGATACCAATAATCAACACTTTTGACTAAAGGGGCAATCAATCCAACAATATCTTTATCTTTTAACGCTGAAAAAACTGCATGCACAGTTCTATCCACTGACAATTTTTTAATAACTTTTACTAGATTACTCACTGCTTGCGGGTTATGGGCTACATCAAATAGGGTCTCTACCCTTCCCTTTACAAGCTGCCCCCTTCCCATTAAAGAAGCACTTTGAATGCCTTGTATTAACTGAGAACGCTGAATGGGTAACAATGTCTGCAGACAAATTGAAGCCATTATTGCGGCGGCAATAGCATTACCATGCAATTGTGGCTGAGGCAGGTCAATCACTTGCTCTGACCTAACAAACTGCAGGCCATCTGCGTGATGCAGATAATTATAGTCCCGACCATATAAATACAGTGGTGTATTAAGCGCATAAGCTTGTTTTAAAACACTCGCCGGTGGATTATTATCAGCAAAGATCAATGGCTTATTTGCTCTCAAGATACCAGCCTTTTCGAAGCCAATAGCCTCTTTTGTAGTGCCTAAAAAGGTTTGGTGATCAAAATCAATCGTTGTAATAATTGCTAAATCAGTATCGATAATGTTTGTAGCATCCAAACGACCACCCAGCCCTACTTCCAGAATAATCAAGTCAAGGCAATACCGCTTGAAATGCCATAAAGCAGCTAAGGTCGTAACCTCAAAATAGGTTAGATGGGTATTAATCGTATTGCTGACTTCTTCAACAACACAAAATGCTTCACACAGTTGTTGTGCACTGATTGGCTGTCTATTAACTTTGATTCGTTCATTGAATGCCAATAGATGCGGCGAGGAATAACTGGCAACTTGATAGCCTGCTGCCAAATAGATCGCTTCAAGTGAGGCTACCGTTGATCCTTTCCCATTTGTTCCGGTAACTGTAATAATTTTTGCATTTGGATTGAGCAAATCCAAATGCTCAGCTACTTGCTTGATTCGGGATAAGCCTAGTTGAATCTCCTGGAGATGGCGATTTTCAAGATAGGCTAACCACTCAGTAACATTAAAATGGCTATACGGCTTCATCAAAGCTATTGCTTAAATCACGACGAGATAGCTTTGCTATAAGCTCAGCAACAGTGCTCCTTAAGGCCTTTCGCTCGACAATCATATCAATATGGCCATGTTCAAGCAAAAACTCACTACGCTGGAATCCTTCAGGTAAGGTTTGTCTAACCGTTTGCTCAATAACACGTGGCCCTGCAAAACCAATCAATGCATTAGGTTCAGCAATAATAATGTCACCAAGACTCGCAAAACTGGCTGAAACACCACCCATGGTAGGATCAGTCAATACAACAATAAAAGGCAATCTGGTTTCTGAAAATCTAGCGAGTGCTGCTGAGGTTTTAGCCATTTGCATTAATGAAAATAGTCCCTCTTGCATCCGGGCACCACCACTTGCAGTGAAACAAATATAAGCTCTTTTTTCAGCCGTTGCTGCATTAACAGCCCTGACAAATTTTTCACCAACGGTTGCCCCCATAGAGCCACCCATGAAATTAAATTCAAAAGCACTGACAATGACAGGTTGCCGCATCAAAGCACCCTTCATGACAATCAAAGCTTCTTTTTCTCCCGTTGCTTTTTGTGCCTGACTAATTCTGTCTTTGTATTTTTTAGAGTCTTTAAATTTCAAACGATCTATTGGCTCCAAATCTTCCGCAATTTCTTCTTGACCTGCTTCATCCAGAAATTGCGCTAAACGCTCTCTGGCTGACAAGCGATGATGATGATTGCAATTAGGGCATACAGATAAATTTTTTAGTAATTCAGTACGATAAAGAACGGAACTGCAACCCAAACACTTTACCCAAAGCCCTTCAGGAACTCTTTTTTGTGACGTTTCAGTTCTAATTTTTGAAGGCAATAATTTTTTCAACCAACTCATATAGGAATCCATTAATCTTAATCTGTCCATTATAACCTGAAATTAGCACTTGCACGACTAATTGTTATCAAGAATTCCCTCTTACAAGTTGGATTGTTTTTTGACCTTAATTGATTATTTAATTTCAAAAATAATAATAATTAAACAATATGTCTTATAATGGAAATTATTTGGCTTTTAATAGGTTCTTTCTAATAAAAAATACTATCGAAAGCTAAAGTTTATTTCTCTTTTTCCGATAAGGTAATTGGGTTCGATAAATTTAAAAAATAAGAAATTTATCGGTATAAACGGGAAATCCCACTCCAGGGATTCAGGTCGAGGAGATTTAGCCATGGCTCAAGTTATTAATACCAACGTAATGTCGCTTAATGCGCAACGTAACTTAAATAGCTCACAAAAAACGATGCAAACTGCCATTCAGCGCCTTTCATCTGGTTTACGCATCAACAGCGCAAAGGATGATGCTGCGGGTCTTGCAATTACAGAACGTATGACCGCTCAAGTACGCGGTATGACGCAAGCGATTCGTAACGCTAATGATGGTATTTCTTTATCACAAACTGCAGAAGGTGCGATGCAGGAAACCACGAATATTCTGCAACGTATGCGTGAACTTTCCCTGCAATCAGCAAACTCAACCAATAACTCTGGTGACCGTCAAGCCATACAGGAAGAAATTGTACAATTACAAAGCGAGTTAGACAGAATTGCATTAAACACGGAGTTTAACGGCCAACGTATTCTCGATGGTTCATTCTCCAGTGCCAGTTTCCAGGTAGGTGCGAATGCGAACCAAACCATTAACTTCGCTATTGGTAGTATTAAAGCCTCCTCTATGGGTGGGATAGCTCAACAAACAGGTACTCAGGTATCTGCTGCCGCAGCAACCGATATAACCATTGCCGTAGGTTCTGGTGCAGCAACAACCATTAGCTCTAGTGCTGGATTCACCGGCAATGCGCAACAAGATGCCACCTCAGCTTATGCGAAAGCAGCCGCTATTAATGACGCTGGTATTGCAGGTCTAAGCGTCAGTGCCGTAACATCTGGAACTCAAGCAATTGGTCCGATAGGTGGTACCGCAGCAGACACCTATAACCTGAGCATTAACGGTATTGCAATCTTTACCAACGAAGACGTTGCTACCGCACTTAGCAATACCGCACTTAGGGACGCAATCAACTCTGTAAGCAGTCAAACAGGAGTCACTGCCAGCCTTAATGGTGGTAATATGACCCTGACTGCAGCTGATGGCCGTAATATTTCTGTAACAGAGAGTGGTACTGGTTTTACTGCCGGTACTGATGGTTTAACCGTTACTGCTGGCGCCTTCGCGGCTACCTTACGGGGTACACTGACCATTAGTGCAGCAGAAACCTTAACTATCGGTGGTACGGTAGCAACAGTCGGTCTGGCTGCTTCAATTGCCAGAGATTCTAATGGTATTGATACCATTGATGTCAGTACTGTATCCGGCGCACAATTAGCTATCCGTCGTTTGGATTCAGCGCTTACTTCGGTTAGTTCTAACCGAGCCGCAATGGGTGCTCTGCAAAACCGTTTCGAATCAACCAT
Organism: Legionella sp. ST3F1; assembly: GCF_048553315.1. Taxonomy (NCBI): domain Bacteria; kingdom Pseudomonadati; phylum Pseudomonadota; class Gammaproteobacteria; order Legionellales; family Legionellaceae; genus Legionella; species Legionella sp. ST3F1. Next base: position 18,908 of record NZ_JBLZIO010000030.1, read on the forward strand.
TGCTAACTTGCAAAACGTAACAGAAAGTCTCACTGCTGCAAGAAGCCGGATTCAAGACGCTGACTTTGCCGCAGAAACAGCAAACCTGACTAAGGGACAAATATTACAACAAGCTGGTACAGCGATGTTGGCTCAAGCCAATAGCTTGCCGCAATCAGTGTTGCAATTACTTGGCCGCTAAGAAGAATGAATCCCCCATGCAGAATCTTTGCGTGGGGGAATGTTTGATATGCCTTTGATTTAGTTGACTAAATGGGCATAGGAGGTTGTTATGAATATAGACTCACTAAATAAAGTTAGTGCTCCCTCATTAGGGTCAGTAAATAAAGAGCAAAATAACAAATCAGAGTTCAGTCAAGATATCTCATCATTAGATTTTTCTGCCGCCGCTATTGAAACCACTTCAGCACTTGATAAAGCGACAGGATTATTACAAACAATTGTCACGGATAAATTATCAAATGAGGTTATTCGTAAAATGCCTCCTGATGAATATTTAAAGCTATTATCAATGATTGACAATATGGTTAGAGGCACTATTGATAAAAAAGTTTGAAGTTCATTCTTCAAAATTGGTATCTTGCTTGCAGCTGGATTTTTAAAATTGATAACTAGAACTTTGACGAAAAGGAGTTTATCGTGGCTGGGTTAACATCATCAGGAGTAGGCTCTGGGCTTGACGTTAAAGGGATAGTTGATGCCCTTGTACAAGCAGATATTACTCCGACAAAGAACAGGCTTGATAAACAGGAAGCCAGTATTACAACCCAATTATCTGCTTTAGGCCAAATTAAAAGCGCCTTATCCAATCTGCAGACGTCCATGATAAAATTGTCCAACATAAACCAGTTTTATGCATTGAAAAGTTCGGTGACTGACACAAGTATTCTCTCTGCCAGTGTTAGTAATGATGCTTCTGCAGGTCAGTACCAAATTGAAGTACAGACCATTGCAACCAAACAAAACCTTGCTTCAACTTCCTATACCAATTCATCGTCGACAGTCGGCAATGGCAGTATTACCATTGATTTTGGGACATACAGCAATAACAATACTGTCTTTACTGCAAATCCCAATAAACAGTCAGTAACTATCAACGTTGCTCCTGGACAAGATAGTTTATCCGCCATAAGAGATGCTATAAATAATAGTGGCTCGGGTGTACAAGCCAACATAGTCCAGGATAGCTCAGGTTATCGATTAACTTTAAGTAGCCCAGAAACTGGCCAATCACTAGCAATGCGTATTTCAGTGATTGATAATGACGGCACTAATAATAACTCGACAGGTTTATCAGCCTTAGCTTTTGATCCAACTATTGGCAATAATTCACTGGTTCAAACGACAGTTGCCAAGGACAGCCAAGTTAGTATTAACGGACTTCTATTAACTCAAAGTTCTAACCAACTTAAAAATGCGATTGAGGGAGTAACCATTGATCTTAAAAAGGCTCAACCAGGCACTTTGGTGGATTTAACAATCGCAAATAATGACTCTCAGTTAACCAATGCAGTTAATGAATTTATCAAACAGTACAATGACACGATGACCACCATAAACGCACTCACTTCCTATAATGCTGAAACAAAAAAAGGGGGCACCTTACAAGCCGATTCGGGAGTACGTAATTTAAAATTAAATTTGAGTAAACTATTAGGAGAGCCTTTAGCAAAGAGCGGGAGTACTGTACTTACACTGGCCGACATTGGTATAAAAACCAACAAGCAGGGGTTATTGGAAATGGATAGCGAGAAATTCAATACCGCTGTCGCAAGTAATTATGATGCCATTGCTTCCCTCTTTGCTAAAACAGCAACAGCCACTGACACGAATATACGCATCAAATCCGTGGGAAATGGGGTTAAAACGGGAGTTTATAATTTAGTAATCACTAGTTTTGTTCCCGGTACATCATTATCCGGCACGATTGGTGGTGTAAACGCCACTTCAAGCGATGGCTTAACGTTAAAAGGCACTAGCAGTTTTCAAGGACTTTCTGTTGAAGTTTTGGCAGGTAGTACTGGCGCTAGAGGACAAATCGAAATAACCGATGGCCTTGCCGTAAAATTAAGTAACTTAGTAACTAATTATCTCGGCGATACCGGAGATCTTTCCACTAAAACCGAACAATTAAATGGGCGTTTGGGTGACATTGATACGCAACGCGCTCAACTCACTACAAAAGCCTCTACTCTTTCTAATCGTTATACAAAACAGTTCACTGCACTGGATGCTTTATTAGTTAAAATGCAAAGCACCAGTGATTTTCTGACCCAACAGTTAGCCAACCTACCACAATTGACTGCGAACAGGAGGTAAATACAATGAAAAATCCTCATCAACAAGCGCTTGAGCAATACAAATCAATCGAATTGCAAACCCGTGTGGAGACTGCAACCCCTCACGAATTGATTCACTTGCTATTACAAGGTGCACGTTCACACATAGCCACTGCACAAGGTAACATACAACGTAAGCAAATAAGCAAGAAAGGCGAGCATATTGGCAAAACAATAAGCATTATCGAAGGTCTGCGCGTAAGTCTTGACCATGAAAATGGGGGCGAAATTGCTGAAAACCTGGATAAACTTTATGAATATATTCAACGTATTCTACTAAAAGCCAACTTGGATAATGATATTGAATTACTTATGCAGGCCAATACACTACTCACAGACATCCATGAAGCGTGGCAAGCTATTAAATTAGAAAATGCATAACTTACATCAAAACGACTATTCCTGACAAAATTAATAATAATTTAACAAACAATTTGTAAAGTTTTTTTTCTTTATGCCGTTAAATTAGATACCAGTTAAACTAAATTGGGCTCATCATGAAACGGCTAATTACAAAGACAATAATATTAGTAGCCATACTAGTTTCAACAGCCTGGTCTCAAACGCGATATGGAGAAACATTGTGTAAGGAGCCTGACTACTTCTGTATTAAAATAAAAAATGGTCAAAGCTGGAATAGCTTGTTTCCGAATGACGAAGAGAAAGATATTGTACGCCGTGTTAATCGTATGAACATTACTTTACGAGCGGGTATGGTTATAGCAGTTCCTAGAAACATCGATCGATTGACTATCTACGATGTTTCCCCCTTCCCTCGTTATATAGAACCTGAAGGGGAAAAAACCATCTATATCAGTCAAAAAAAATTAGCTTGGGGCGCTTATGATGAAGATGGTGAACTATTATGGTGGGGACCGATTTCATCAGGTGAAGGCAAGTGCCCAGGCGTAATAGGTGGTTGCTCAACACCTTCTGGTGCGTACCGCATTATTCGTAAACAAGATATTGACTGTATTTCTACCGCCTTTCCTAGACGTGCAGATGGCAATAATGGTGGTGCTGAAATGCCTTTTTGTATGCATTTTTTCCGTGGATATGCTCTGCATGGAAGTGAAACAGTACCTGGCTATCGAGCAAGTCATGGCTGTATAAGGATGTTTACCGAAGATGCTCGCTGGTTAAATGAGGAATTTGTTGAATTACCGGGCGGCGGGATGAAAGGTACTCGAGTCATCATTGATTCGGTCGATGATTAGGGTCTGTTGATA
>NZ_JBLZIO010000031.1:0-18983 GCF_048553315.1 Legionella sp. ST3F1
TTCATAAACGTATCCTTACTGCTGCCTTTTTATGCAGAAAGTATACGTTTAGTTATTTAAAATCAATCGGTTATTTCCCTAAATTTGAGTGCGATTGCCATACTTACGGACATGCCATTGAAATACAAAACTGAAATAGACTAAGATTCGTTTAGCCATTTTTATCTCCTGTGATAAATTTGGTTAGCTGGCGGCGGGAATTGGTAGTTCCCTCTGTCAGCGCTTATTGCATTTAAATACGTCAAACGCAGATTTATACTATTTGATTCTTGAGTGTCTTGCAATTGAATTTTAATTGCAGGGCACTACAGAATTTTTACTTCCTCGTTCTACCTCTTTAGGTCTTTTCAAATCAACATCCTTTACCCGCTTCTTACTTATAGACCTGATAAATACTGCATACATGACTTCCTTTTTAAGTAGCTTTTTTTCAATCCGTAAAAGAAATAACGTTTTGAAACTCAAGCACTGACCCAGCATTCCTTGTGCGGAAATAATTATTAGGGGCAAATAGAAATGAGTTATGAAAATATTTGGGATGCGATTGCTGATACAGCTGGGGAATCAGCTAATATGCAAGCGAAAGCCGAATTGATGCGCCAAATTGTAGCGATTATTAAAAAAAATGGTTGGAAACAAGTTGAAGCAGCTCAACATTGCGGAATTACCCAACCCCGCTTAAATGATATGTTACGAGGCCGCATTTCTCGATTTTCATTAGATGCCTTGGTAAATATTGCAGCGGCTATTGGGCAACGGGTGCATATTGAATTGAAGGCAACATAACCACCGGCACCAAAACAACCTTATGTGCAGACAATTAAAGATCATGAACACATTGCAACGTAGGTCGGGGGCAGGGCTTGAATTTTGACGCCTTATTCCCTGTTCGTTTTGAACTGTTGCAACTTTTGCAACAGTCTCACGTTTGTTCAGTGGAGAAAGTAAAATATCGGCTTAACGGTTGACCCGCTTGCTCCCGTTTTAGTTAAGGAATCACAATTTAAGCTTAAGCTTTTTCAGGTCGTCTGCTACGCGCCGTGTTGCTTCCTGACCTTCGCGAATCGCTTCTTGCGCGCGATCGAATTCCATAAGACCGATATGGCTAAGCTTTGGTGTGATGAGCACGTCTGGCGGGTCTTCTGCCATGCGCGAGTTGGTGATGCGCTCCTGCATAATGTTAATTGAGCCAGCGATCACGTCGAAGAGACCGGGTTTCAAAATGTTCTTCTTACGCAGAGAGGAGATAAATGACGTTAGCCTAATATCCAAGTCAGCTTTCAGCTTGGCTCCCCAGGTAGCAATTGTTGGATTATTCGTTTCAACATAGTCCAATTGCTTTTGGTTGCCTTGATTGTCAGCGGCTACATCGCTTTGATCGAGGGAAAAATGCCTGCCGACGAGATCACTATTGAGGTTCACGGCGATGATGGAATCAGCACCCATCGCACGTGCCAGCGAAATAGGAACCGGATTGACCAAGCCGCCATCGAGCATAAGATCATGATGTAAGGCAACTGGTGCAAAAATTCCAGGCAGGGCGATGGAGGCTCGCACGGCATCGAGTAAGGAGCCATCCCGTAACCAGTGCTCTTTTCCATTCAAGAGCGATGTTGCCACACAGGCAAAGGGTACATTCAGCTCCTCGAGATTAAGATTGCCCAACCGTTTTTCGATGGCCATCATCAGCGCTTTTCCTTGGATAAAACCGCCGCCCGTCATGTGGAAATCCAGCAATTTTAGAATGTCTACGCGCTTCAGGGTGAAAATCCATTCTTCAAACTCGTCGAGGTGACCTGAAGCATAAGCGCCCCCGACCACAGCACCGATGGATGAGCCTGCAACCAGATTCGGTTTAATGCCCATGGTTGCCAATTCACGGATGACGCCTATATGGGCCCAGCCGCGAGCTGATCCACTGCCAAAAACGAGTCCTATTTTGCGTCTTGCCATATTACCCCCATGCTCCGGCATGCCTACCTCTGCCGCCAAGCGAATGGTAAATTTTTGATAGGCTATCTATATCAACAAATAGCATAGGGAATCAACTAGATAACGAATCAGTGGGGTCAGGGCTTGAATTTGGTCGTTGAATACAAAATTCAAACCTTGCCCGCCTAGCTCCTTTAGAAATCAATTAGATGCTTACTATTATGAACGCCGCCCATTTAAATTCATTACTATCTAATCATGCAAGTTGGGTCGCGACCCAACCTACTTGATTATGCCGTTTTCATAAAGCAATCTATTGCTGATTAATGAAATTTTTGCTGATGATGCCTGCATTCGTTGTTCGCGATTCGCGAATAGCAAATAACAATGGAATGGAGGCTAAAGATAGGTCAGAGTCAGAGCTTGAATTTTGATCGTTGAATACAAAATTCAAACCTTGCCCGCCTAGCTCCTTTAGAAATCAATTAGATGCTTACTATTATGAATGCCGCCCATTTAAATTCATTACTATCTACTCAAGTAAGTTGGGTCGCGACCCAACCTACTTGATTATGCCGTTTTCATAAGCAATCCATTGCTGATTAATGAAATTTTTGCTGATGATGCCTGCATTCGTTGTTCGCGATTCGCGAATAGCAAGTTGGGTCGCGACCCAACCTACTTGATTATGCCGTGCCAACCTATAGCAGCTTTCGGGCTTACACTCAGTACGGTAGTCTCACGGAAATTAATTACTTGATAACCAATTTACAAAACAAATTAACCGCCTCCATCTGGCCAACACTATTTGCTACCGTATCAAGCAGCATCGGGCTATACGTTACAACCACCAGGCACTGTGCACGTGAAATTGCTACATTAAGCCGATTCTTATTAAACAAAAAATCCATACCGCGAGGCGATTCATTCGCATTACTGGCACACATACTTAAAAAGACAACCGGCGCTTCCTGCCCCTGAAATTTATCCACGCTGCCCACTTTGGCTTGTTTGCCTAACGCTTGTCGTAACTTATTCACCTGATGGTTATAGGGGGCGACAAACAGCATATCATCCCAATCAATCAACCTCTCTGCACCCTGTTTCGTAATCAATTGACGTCCCAGTAACTCGTTTGCCAGTTTCACAATACACGCTACTTCTTCATCACTGGCCTGGGTATTGCCCTCATGAAGGACAGGCACAGGGATAATGCCAGCCTCCTGATTCAAGATGCCTTGATATCCTTCCGGCATCACTATGCGCTGACGATCATTATCGGGATCTGATTCCAGTTTTCCTTCATAAATTGCCTCGCTGATAAACTGGTTTACTGCAGAATGCATGCGGTAAGTGGTTCCAAGGAAAACCCCCATTGTTTCAGGGATAGTCGGTGTGGAATGCAGTAAGTAATCAAGAATGGATAATCCGCTTTCTTCTGGATGGCTGCCTTGTGACGGCTGTCCTAATTGCATTTGATCGCCCATTAAAATGATGTTCCTGGCCGCTCGGCTCATTCCAATCAAATTGGCCACGCTGACCTGCCCTGCTTCGTCAATAAAAAGATAATCAAAGGCTTGCACCAGGTCAGCTCTTGCAAATCCCCATGCTGTGGTGCCAACCACACAGGCAGCCTGCAAACTGCCTGCAATCGATTCATTTTTATAAACGGTAATTCCAAGCTCAGATAACGCATCATCTGTATTTTTGGTGCATGCGAAGCTGGCGCCAATATTTTCAGCTTTGCAGTATTTGGCAGTATTTATCAATAAATGATTAATGGCCTTATGGTTGTTTGATGAAATACCGATGCGCTTGCCAAGCTTTAGAAGCTCGGCAATGACATGTTTTGCCGTGTATGATTTACCGGAGCCAGGAGGCCCTTGAATCGTAAGATAACTATCCTCCAAATTCCTGATGGCGGAAATAATTTGATTCAGCCGCTCTTCGGGCTCATGGCTTGGTGCGATTGGCGCGCCATGCACTAACACTCTAATTCTGGGAGTGCTTCGCGTCAGAAAATCATAAATGGCCGTATTTTCCAATCGGCCCTGCGCAAAGGCTTCAGCGACAGCTGCAATCGCCGTTGGGATAGGCTCTGGATTAATAGACTCATCGGGAATTAAGGTCACCACAGAGTCTAATAGTGCGGCTGTTTTTAATACAATGAACCCTTCTCCAAGATTCGATTCTTCTTTAATGAATTCAACGCTGATGGTTTTGCCATTAGCGCGTTCTTGTCCAAAGACGTTATATTTCTCCGCAGCAGCTTTAAATTCCTGATTTGGATCAAAGGAGTATTCATAACAAAGGTTTTTATCTCCTCGTTTGAATTTATAAGCTGGCCTCTCTGTTCGCACACAACGTGCCAGGCAATCGGTATCGTCAAATAACTCGTCGTCACTCGCCCCTAACCGGTCAAATAAGCGCCAGTACATTGGCTTTTTTTCCCTGCGGTGGAATTCTAAAACCCAGGCAAAAAGGCTGGTCATTTTAGCGTCGTTTTCCAAGCCCTGCGCTTTCAATTCATTGGCTTTGTGAAGCAATCTGTCGCGTAAGATCGTACGTTCAGTAACCTTTTCATTGTCTGGTGCGGCAACAATTTCTGTTTTTCCAAGGTAGCTAATACCCTTTTCTAATTGGCGTTCGCGTAACCACGCAACTAACTCTTGCGTTGAATGGCAATCATCCACGTTGTAATCGCGAATGGACTTTAATAGGTTTGAGGTTTCCCAGGTCTCGCCGTCTGGCGATTCACGCCAGCGTTCATAGACGACAATGGAATCGCCGCCCGAACCTACCTCCGTATCGCGTTTGCCACGATAAAGATGCTCAACATTTTTGATAGAATAGCGCGGTTCACCTAACAATAGACTGCCTTTGACAATTTTATAGAGATCAACAAAGACCTCGTTTCTAAGCAGCGTATCCACCATGTCTTCGCAAATGCCATATCGTCCCATCAGCTTCCGGCAAGCGGCTATTTCATAATTGGCATAATGATAAATATGCATGTGCGGATCGCGTTGCCAACGCTCGAAGGCCCATTCGATGAATGACTTAAATGCAGTCTTCTCCTGCGCTTCATCATGTGCCCAAAAATCCTTGTATTGGCGAATGCCTTTATCATCCAAATAAACAACACCCCATAAATATTCCAGCCCGCCTTCTTCGAGAGGGAATCCTTCGATATCAAAATAAATGTCTAATGGGGACGATGGCGGGAGTAAGGACAAACCCATTTTTTTATCGGACTCATGCGGTAGAATCTGATAAAGCGGCGTGTCACAGCCTTTGCTGTTCTTTTGAATGGCGGCCTGGGCTTTAAGTCTGGCGAATACGTCCGGATTTATCCCTTTTACCCGCTGCTCCAACGGGGTTTCAATCATACGCTGCATGGTATGAATGCCAGCTTTATTCAATTTTTTAATTTGATGTCTGGTTATCGTAGCAATTTCAGACAAGTGATCGGCTTCAAGCAATAATGTTTGGGCATAATCAGACCAGCGCCCCCAACTGCCGCAATCAGCAGGATTTGGCCGATGCTCTGGGGAAAAATTTTGATGGGTTTGCAAAAACCGCTGCTTTAAATGGAGGTAATAGTAAAAATAGTCCCTTGTCGGAAAGCGCATCGTTTCGCCAGTACCAATCACAACGACTACGTTATCTGGCCTTCGTTTCTGTAGTGTTTCCAGCATGTCAGCATAACAACAAAGCTGTACTAAAAAATGTGGTTTGACTGTTTTTGAGAGCTTTGTATCCCAGACCTCATAATGAAAATCACCCAGAACGCTTGCACCATCTACTTTCACCAAAAAATCGGCATACCCTTTAAACGGCAAGGCTGAAAGAACTGCTTGATAGATTATATCTGCCCCTGATTTCATGGCGCTAATAGTGTCAGCAAAGGCATGCCCCGTCTTTTCAATTTGGGCAACGGTTAATTGGCGTTCGATAAAATGGTTTAAAATCTTTTGCTCAAGCGCCATCCCTTTCTGTTGCAATACGGACAGCAATTCATCTGTTTCATCAGCAAGCGTAAGTGCCTTTGGTTCCTGCAGGGCGAAATGCTCCATCCAGGAGGCAAATGGGCTTTCAAGAAATAACGTTAAATCCGAGGGCGCATAGATGATTTGATCGGTTTCAATATACAAGCAGGCCTCCCGCAGAACTGACGTTCATTAATAACTTTTCCACCTCTTTCGAAGGTAATCGACTGCCAGATCCTTTCATCCGTTGGAAAGGATTGGGTATTCTAAATTCTAGAATAGGGAATACAGTGAATATTATATTAAATCACAAGATACTGTAGTTTTAGTCAATCTTAGCTTACCAAGAGTCCAACAAACTTACTGATTGAGTCTTTGCGGTCAGAGATTTAACTTTTCATTGAATACAAAATTTAAGCCCTGACCCCGCATTCCTAGACAGAGAGATTTATTGTCACTCGATAGAAATGATTTTCTGAATTTCTGGCCGATTATATTCAGCATGCCCTGCTTCAACTTGCAAATTGGGAAGAGGATTATATTTCGCTTTATCATGCGTATGACCACATAGCACCAGGAAGTGAATATCAGGATATGTCATGCCAATATCTTTTAATACCTCACCCGTTGCTTTCGAAGAAAAATAAGGCAACCAATCATCATTATTGATTTTTCCCTCATGCAAGCATACTTCTTTAAATGGAGGAATATGTGTCAAAACAATAATTCTTTGGGGTTGTTTCTTCACAGCCTCTATCAATTGTATTCGTAGCTGCTCAGCATCATGATCAGCAAGCTGTTGCATTTTTGCTAATAGTTGAGAGCGGCCAAGGATCTTTTCTTGAAACAAATCAGCAATCATTCTACTGTCATTTAGTACGACTCGGCTCTCATAATAGTTACCTAGTCGCCCATCAGCCCAACCATCTTGGCCAACTAAAATGGTTGTGTCATTTATTTGTAAAGGTTCAGATGCAGGCAACCAAAATACATACTCCCTCGATTCAGTTAAGGCAATCATTTCCTTGCGTACTGCGTCTACTTGACCTCGGTAAAAATCGTGATTGCCAAGAATATAATAAATCGGCTTTTTAATAAAAGTCGCCAACTCTTTTAATATATTTTTGATACTGGGCGCTTCTGCAATATCACCGCTTATCAATACACCATCGCATTTGGTGTTAATAATTTCTTGGTAAAATTTTTTGCGTTCATCTGTATCAAGGAAATTTAAATGAACATCGGTTAACCATGCCAATTTCATGTTACTTGCTCTATATAGAAGTTAGTTTTTGCTCCAGTAAGTCAATCCGATCATTGGCAATACTTCCGTATTGAGCAAAATGACCAGGAATAGCACCTTTAAATGATGGAGTGGTGAGGAGTTCTCGCAGCGAATTAATCAAGTATTCTTGCAGGATTGAATCAGAATTTTTGATTTCATCTACTATTTCAAGCCTTCCATCTAGGACTGATACGATATCTTCAAAATCATGGCTGGCGTAAAAATCCATTTTGCCTCTTGTTTTAAAAGCTTCAAATTTGGTGGCTAAAAAGTAAGGTGCGGTAACAACACGAATTTCAAGATTTTCAGTCAATGAATAAAGGTTTGAGAACTCAATCGCTTGTTTATACCAGCGATTTCCAAATCCTAAAATTGTTTCATCAGTGGGCATCACATCAAGAATGACGTCATCATAAAACCAACGACAGATAACATCGTCCGTTATGGATTTTTTGAAGCCTTGTTTGTTAAGTTTTTTCTCTAGCTGGTAATATTGATTCCTGGAAATAACATCGACAATACAATCAACATCAAGTGTATAGCGCACGTCTGGTACTAGAGGATCAGATATAAATAAACCCGTGGTGCATCCTCCCAAGAAAACAACATCGTTCCGGATATCACCTAATTTTGTGGCAACAAATTCTAACATTCTTAGATTTGCCAATTTCACATTATTATTACCCAGCATGATTTAGTTTTTCCTTCAAAAGTTCTCCTGCAAGGTTGCGTTCTCGAGGGCGTCCTGAGCGAAGGACGTCAATTAATACAAGTAGCTCATGAAAAGCTGAGTCCGGATTTGCCCTTAACGATTTTGATAAATTAGGGTGAATCGGTAATAACGCCACACCACGCTCTTCTCCCATTGCATCAGGCCATACGGGAATTGGGTCATTCCCCAGTGCGATTTTATCGCGAAAAATGGGGGCAGCAATTGCTGTTGGAGTACCTCGAGTATATTCACCTAGCTTTCCTGGGAAGAGGAATTTGATTGAATGTACCAAAAACTCTTCTGCTGCATGAACATTAGGAAAGAGTTTTCCTTGTTTGTCTTTCCTCAATAGTCCAGCTTCTTCCAGTCGCTTTATGCCGGCATTAACTTCAGCTAAGCTAATCCCCAATGCAGCGGATAATTGCCGCTGGGATAATTCACTACCGATATTTGCCAATAGTTTTATTAATACAACGCAATCCTGTGGCTTTAACATGGTATTATTCTCTAAATGACGTAAATAAAGTATATCACAGGCGTTCGCTGTTCGCGAACAGAAGAACAGTGTATTGGCCGAATTGGGTTCAATTCCGAGAGTCAGCAAAGTGGGCCTATTTGCGGGCTTTTCAACCTTCAACTAATTACCTTACTGTAGTGAAACGGAATCAAGATTGGTCCTGCAAAAACCTTGGTTACGCCTTCGGCTGCACCAAGGCTACAGTTGCTACACTTGCTTGTTTCATGTCCCCAATTTTGCTTAAAATTTTGAGCTTTTAGTGGATCATCCCAGTGTTGGTAAGAGGTGTTGAGCGATGATAAGCGGTCTTGCATTGACAAAAGTTGCCAAGATGCTAGTTTGGAAAAAGCATTCCATATAAAAACGTGTATTCAACTACGGATAGTCTTGAAAAGGCGGTATAAACATCGTATTGACAGGTCACGAGAGTAACTTGGTGGTCAATCGATTTCGATCTAATTCGCAAAGGAGGGCTGCGGTCTATGCAACATAAAGAATATCATCGAATTGAACGAATTGGCTGGTTACGCGCAGCGGTATTGGGTGCAAACGATGGTATTATTTCTACTGCGAGTTTGTTGATTGGTGTTGCTGCTGCCCATACGCCATACCATGGAATACTTGTCGCAGGGGGAGCAGGATTAATTGCGGGCGCTATGTCGATGGCTGCGGGTGAATATATCTCAGTCAGTTCTCAAGCGGATACAGAAAAATCGGCTCTGCAACGTGAAAAGAAAGAACTTGAGACGAGTTTACCCAATGAAATTGAAGAGCTAACCGCTGTATACATCAACCGCGGATTAGAACCTGACTTGGCAAATGTCGTTGCAAGGCAATTAATGGCTCACGATGCATTAAGCACACACGCTCGCGACGAGCTTGGCATTACCGAAATAACGAGTGCACGCCCCCTTCAGGCAGCCCTGTTTTCCGCTGCCAGTTTTACTCTTGGCTCCTTATTGCCTCTATTAACCCTTTTTTTTGCTCCCCAGCCTTATCTTATTTTAACCCTATCCCTGATGGCGGTTCTATTTTTGGCCTTACTCGGAGGAGTGGCTGCAAAGGTTGGCGGAGCCCGAATACTAGTAGGATGCTTACGGGTTGTGGTTTGGGGAAGTCTGGCAATGATTGTGAGTGCGGGTATTGGTTCCCTTCTAGGCATAGCGGTATAAAACCGCCTGATGAGGGGATCCATTAGACCTTAATCTAAACTAGTATTTATAGGTTAAACGCCATACACTGAGTCACTTAGAGGGCCTATGGAAGAACCCCCAGCCATAGGCTATACTTTTTTTTACTGTTATCAAAAGTGAGACATATATCATGGGACAAGGGACTCCAATGGAATTGGTAAAAATTAAAAAAATCGTTGCTGAGATTCGAGAATTTCCAACCAAGATTGATTCTACAGAGCAGGCTAAAAATGCTCGGCACTTACTGCGAAAATACGCCTTATTATCTGAAAAAATCGAGAGAAATGTTTTAATTGGTGCTGCACATCAAAAGGATCTTGCTAAAATTCGTACCGACGAGTTCAAAACCATACGACGTACATTAAAAGAAAAAGCAAATTCAATCCTGCATGCACACGACAGCAAAAAGGCTCAAAGCGAAAAACCGGCGAAAAAAACCGCAAAAGCAGCAGCGCCTAAAAAACCCGCAAAAGCAGCTGACTCGTCCGTTGCAAAAGAAGCAAAAGCCACAAAGGCCTCTGCTTCAAAAGAGACAGGCGCAAAAAAGACCGTGAAAAAAGCATCACCTAAACCTAAAAAAGAAGCGGCCCCTAAAGAAAGCAAATAATTGGGTTCTCGCAAAAATATTCATACGCCTCAATGCCTGCAACGATGGAACCATGAGCGAGTCAAGACACAACATTCTTGACGCGCTCATGCAACCCCTTCACTGATTATTAAAGCGATTAAAATCCACCGGGAAGGTTAATGCTTCCAGCTTTATCCGGTGTTGCAGGGGATGAATTAATAAAACAGCCCTTTGACTTGTCGTTGATGGTAGAGACGACTCCATCCTTGCTAATTGCCAACGTACAAAGGTTACTATTACTACCTGAAATGGTCATCACAGAAGGGCCTGCAACATTCTTCACCAGGCAGGCTGGGTTCTTAGTGGCCGGATCAGGGCAGGTCATACTATTGTTGATCAGCACCGGTTTAAAAGGATAACCCACATAGACTACATAGGAAAACCGGTCAGCCGGTGGCGGGGGCTCCTCTTTGCCGCAAAGACCACCCTTCATTTCTCCGGGTTGTATATTCTCCAGACGGCAAACAAAACCACCTTCCTGGTAAAAATTCACGTTTTTTACTGACGTTCCATGATTATAGGCGACCACATAGGTATTATCCCCGGCACCAAAAACCGCATACGCTGGTGTATCTGCGCGATACGAAGTATTTAACGACCCTAGCGCTTTTAAGTTTTGAATCCAGTAATAAATACTGGGTTTAGACTCACCAGGATCGGGGGTGTTCCCTTGTACATCAAAATACTGGGTGTAATATTGCGATGCCTTGGCAGGATCGCCTAAAGCCAGGTATTTCAATAAAGTACCACAATAAGCAGAATTTGAAGCATCACCCGAACAGGGATTCTTAGCGTCCTCCCTATAGACCTGGGTCACAAAATTGGGATCATAACCAAGATAAAACGATCCGGCATTGATGGGTAATGTATTGGAAGCGAGATTTTGATAATAACAAGGTTGGCCCGCGCAGAAATAAGTTGAGCGATCCAGCTTACCCCCCCAGACATTTCCGACCAACAAATAGTTTTGTCCGGTGCTGCTATTTGACCATCCTGTTGGGAAAACACCGGAACCAGAGTTTTGGTTAAAATGATAATGATTCAACCCTTGTTCTTCAGTAGTATAAAGATACAAGCCTGTTTCTAGTAACTCTTGAGGGGAAGTGGTATCGCCATCAAAACTAATCCCTTCGGTATTTAAGCCCCACAAAATAATGGCCTGGGCTAAATTCATAAACTCGGCACTGTCTTCTTCATTGACGTTATCAAAGCTATAAGGCATGCCTAATGCTGATGATAAACCTGCATAAGGATCAAAACTTCTAAAATGCGGAAACCTGGTTGCTTCGGCCTCGTCCCCATAGTTGTAATTGCAAATATCGCGGATAAGCAAATTAACCATGCCGCCATAGGCTTGTGCCCATGCTTTATCAAATTGCGCAATGGTCGCCGCACCATCAATTAAATAACCCCAGTGAAAAGAATGATCAGTTAAGGTAGTCGCGGTGAAGAAACCACTTGGAAACCCCATCATCGTATACCATTGGCTATTATAGGCATAAAACCAGGCACCCTCAGCACGCGGGCAATCCCCGGCACCACCGGGACAAGGATCGGTATAATTCAGGCCAGTGAGAAAACTGGTCACCTGCTTTTTTAGATCGGTTAGCAAGCTATCACGAATTGTCTGATAGTTGGGATTAGCAGGGGATGTTCCCATTAACACATTGGCTATTTTTATCAGCTGGGCTTCCCTACCTAATAATTTTCCTGTGGCATAGGTATCTGTCCAGGGATTTTTAGAGTCCAGGTGAGGATCCGGAGGGAGAGTAAAGGAATAACTTGCGATTTTATCCAGCTCAGTCTGGCCTAAACGATTGGGTAGCACAGGCAATACACCATGAAACCCTACTTCAGTAGAAAAAGAAGACTTATCTCTGATTCCTGAAGGCACCACATAAGCATGCATGGTCCCTTTTAATGTCTGAATGGTCCCTTTATCACTGGCACATTCATCCTGGAACAAGCATCCTGCTTTTTCGCTGTCACTCATGTTTTTAATCTGCCAGGGATAGAGAAAAACCAGTGGTTGTTTCTTTAGTGAGGCATTTGGATAGACCGTTTGTGAATCAAAATTAAAATGGGTAATCACTTTTGCATTATTTTTATCGTATTCGTAAGTGATCGATGTACTTTTGATAAAGGTAGCAGCATAGGGCTTCAATTGATTTGCCATCTCAACCGCCGATGAGTCGGAAGAGGCAGGGATAACCGCCATCGAAAAATAACGATTAGCTTCTGCGGTCTGAATGGTAGTACTCGGGACAACATTGCCGCTTCCTCCCTGATTAACAGGGACAATCACAGAACCTGAAGCGGTTTTCCAGGGTACGACTGCTGTATCAGGATTTGAGAAATAAGCATAATACCGGTACCCCGAATCAGAGGCATTCTTTGTTTTAAATACGCTAATGCCTTTGTCCTGGCTCAATAATTTTGCATCTTGCGAATTATTAAACTGGAGATAAGAGGCCGCTTGATTGTTTTTCTTCTCAACAAAAATGAAAGGGGAGCCCTCTACCACATTGGCAACAAGAAGAGGGGTATTATTCCGTGCCCAGCCTACAGAGACCATCCAATCAGAATAGTCAGCAACTAACGGTGCAGTCCCCATCAGATCGCCGGTAGTCACTGTTACATCGAGTGTATTATCATACCCGCGGTCAACATGCACATTGTCCACTTTGGCATTTTGCAAAGGAATCCCTAAAGAAACACCTCGTTCTGTCAAACGTACAGAAAGCGGATTGGGAATTAATAATAAGGGATTGAGATAATCACTATCCTGTATTTGTCCAGATGCCTTATCCACAGCTAACATAGGCGTCCACCAAAGCCCCGTTGTTGTGGGTTTATTAACCAAGCCAAACTGACTCCCCTGAAATACTGATTTTAAGGTTGAATAGTTATTGATTAGAGGATAGCCCGCATCCTTGGAGACACGCCCGGGATATTTTTGTGCGAGCTTTTGAATTTGTTGTTCGTCGTAGTAAATCCCTTTACCAAGTTGTGTCGCACTATGAATTGCCTGACTATTTGAAAGAAAAATTGCGGTCGTTAAGAGGAAAATTTTTTTGGTTGTGTTCACCTTTCTATTCATCCCTGTCATCGATATCTTCTCCTGTTTTAAAAAATAAACTTCTGAATTCAATAGGTCGATCTTTCATGATAACTGCATTCTGCATGGAATGCACCCCAACGTCGTGGATAATGGCAGGCGTGTTTGGAAGATAGAGGGGAGGGTTATTCGATATTCTTGGGAAAACAGTTGCCAATCCGCGTCAATGGTTTGCCAATCAAATTCGAATATTAATAAACTGCCAGGGATCACTGTGGTCAATATAGGTATTATTTGAATCACCTCGGTCTCGCAGGGGAGTCCAATCGGTATAATAACCATCGACTTTACCAAGGTAAGGCAAGGCTAAACTCAATACATACTCATGGTCCATATCTTCAGGCTCTATAATTCCACGTTCCGGATTTTTAATCGCCCAAATCATACCGGCTAAAACGCCAGCGGCAACTTGTAAACTGGTCGCATTATTATGGTTAACCAACTCTCTGGCTTCATGGATGGATAGATGAGAACCATACCAATAAGCGCCTTTTTTATTGCCCATGAGTAAAACGCCGAGTTCATCCGAGCCATCAACAATGTCATTTAAAATAATTCGTTTTTCATTGTGAGGCAGGTATTGTCTTTGCACGAGCTCTTTTAAAGATAAAATAGCATCAGGGCAAAGATGATACGCATAATGGACTGTTGGCCTGTAATAGACGTTATTCCCTTTGTTTAACGTTAAATACTCTGCAATCGATAAAGACTCTGCGTGCGTAATTAAAAACCCGTTAATCGGACCAGCGTTTGGGGTCCAGGTACGGACTTTAGTCTCTGCGCCGGGCTGACTAAGATATATTCCACACTTGGAACCAAAGTCGTGATGATTTGCGTCGTGAGGCCAATGCCGCTCATGACTCCCCCAGCCCAATTCAGCAGGCCGCAACGCTTCCAAAATTAACGCATCGACTGACCATGTATTGATAAATTCATTCTCTTTTTTAACGCGAGAGGAAATTTGCGTATCACGTTCAGAAATATGGATGGTTTTTATATCAAGATCGTGGGCCAATTGCGCCCATTCCACCGCTTTTTTCGGCAGATCCCTTTCCAGATTATTATCTTTTGCCACATTCCATAAAGCTTGTTTAAGGAAATGGGATACTAACCCGGGATTGGCTCCATGTCTTACGACTGCGGTGGGCCCCTTCTTTCTAAGTTGCAGGGTCGCATCACGCAACGCATAATTAGAAAGGAGTTGGCTGTTATCGCTATACCTGTCTTCCCAACATTCAGCGGCTGCATCCAAATATAATATTCCATTTAAATGGCAATATTTTATTAAATCAATACTGGATACGCCTACCGATAAATTTAACAAAAAATCACCCGGCCCAAGAATAGAAGATAACAGTTCCTGGTAGTTATTTTCGGTCACCGCAATTTCTTTGAAGGGGACGTTATAATTTTTTGCCACCTCTGCACCAAGATTATGTTTTGACAGAATGTGAATTTGGGAGGGATCTAATTTAAAATATTGGAATAAAAGAGGTAATATTGCTTGGCCAATACTGCCGAATCCAAGAATTAGAATCTTATTTTTATAGACTATTTGAGTCACAGATTTATCCATAAATTATCCTTCAAATAGACGATCTATTGATAATTATTTAAAGTATGGATTTAACAACACACTTCAGAATTTTTATCGGTTTAAATTTAACTTTCCTTACTTTGCCTTAAGTATAGTTCACAAAAATAATCTGTTTTAAAATTTTTAACTGAATAAAATCGTTAGTTGAAAATAATCCTCCTCCCCTGATGAAAAGCTAACCGCGTTTACTGGCTTGGATTTGATATCTATAATAGATTTGATGAAACTTTCTTTTTAAATTTATCCAGATTGACTTCGTTGGGAGATTGGAAACGAGTTTGCGACAAAACCAATTCGGCTGACCAGGGAACTGATTACAGGCAATAAAAAAGGGACTTAGTAAATGAAAACTTATCAAATGTATATTGATGGACAATTTACGTCAGCTCAAAGCGGGGCCACTCGCGATATGATTGATCCCGCTAATGGCGAACTCATTGCAAAAGTTCCAGAAAGTGCCAAAGAAGATGTGGTAATTGCGATCAAGGCTGCGCGAAAGGCTTTCGATGACGGTGTTTGGAGAAAAACATCAGCGCTTGATCGCAGTAAACTATTATTCAAGGTTGCTGAGTTAATTCGTGCCCATGCAAAAATGTTAGCCGAGCTGGAAACGCGAAACTGTGGAAAGCCTTTGGCAGAAGCAGAATATGATGTATCCGATGCAGCCAATTGTTTTGAATTTTACGCTGGGCTCGCTACTAAAATTCATGGTGAAACCATGTCGGTTCCAGCGAACTCGTTCAGTTATGTTGTCCGTGAGCCAATCGGTGTGTGCGGACAAATTATTCCCTGGAATTTCCCGCTGCTTATGGCCGCCTGGAAACTTGCCCCAGCACTTGCAGCAGGAAATACCGTCCTGTTAAAACCGTCAGAACTGACACCGCTCACAGCCCTTGAGTTATTTAAACTGATTGATCAATGCGGATTCCCAGCGGGTGTAGTGAATCTTATTACTGGTCCGGGTGCAGGCGTAGGCGAAGAATTAGCAACGAATTCGCTGGTGGATAAAGTTGCCTTTACTGGTGGGACAGTGACCGGAAAAAAAATAATGCAAGCCGCTACGGGAAATTTGAAACGAATCTCATTAGAGCTTGGCGGCAAAAATCCAAATATTGTATTTGCAGACTGTGATTTGGAGATGGCCATTGATGGTGCTCTTTTTGGCGCTTTTGCCAATCAAGGCGAAGTGTGTTCTGCTGGTTCCCGCTTGATCGTTGAGCGCGCTATCCATAAAAAAATAGTGGCCGGGATGTTGAAAAAAATTCCCAACATCAAGTTAGGTCATGGTTTAGACGATGGCGTCAAAATGGGTCCGCTGGTTTCACGTACTCATCGCGAAAAAGTAGAATATTACGTCAAGGTAGGGATTGATGAAGGTGCGAAACTGCTCTGCGGCGGAAACCGTCCTAAAGGGGAAGCGTTTGAAAAAGGATATTTCTTTGAGCCAACTATTTTTGATGAAGTTAAGCCGACCATGCGTATTGCTCGGGAAGAAATTTTTGGGCCGGTACTCGCAGTGATCCCTTTTGATACGGAAGATGAAGCCATCCAAATTGCAAACGATACTGAGTATGGTTTAGCCGCTGCGGTGTGGACGAAGGACCTGACTCGTGCCCATCGCGTGACCTCACAAATCCGTGCCGGAATTCTTTGGGTAAACCACTACCATCCAACTCATAATGAAATGCCTTGGGGTGGGTACAAACAAAGTGGCTCAGGTCGTGAGTTAGGTTTGTATGGAATTGAAAGCTATCTTGAAATCAAGCAAGTGAATATTAATCTGGATGAGGCACCAATTGGATGGTACCAATGAATCAAATTCATATTAAAACACCAATACCAGGACCAAAATCAAAACGATTGATGGAACACCGTTATAAACACGTTGCGCGAGGTCCGTTTCATACCACCCCCCTCTTTGTGGAACGAGCAAAAGGCTCGTTTGTAGAGGATGTCGATGGAAACGTATTTTTGGATTTCTCATCAGGAATTGGTGTGGTGAATACAGGGCACTGTCCCGATGCAGTCGTCGATGCAATCAAGGCACAGGCTGAAAAATTCCTTCATACGAGTTTTAATATTCTTCCTTATGAAAGCTACATCAAGGTCTGTGAAAAATTAAATTATCATACGCCTGGACACTTTGAAAAAAAATCACTCTTGTTGAATTCAGGCGCTGAAGCAGTAGAAAACGCGATTAAAATTGCTCGTGCCTATACCGGAAAACAAGCAGTGATTTGTTTTGATCATGCTTACCATGGCCGCACTTATATGGCGATGACACTGACAGCAAAGAATAAACCTTATAAACATGGATTTGGTCCCTTCCCCTCAGAAATCCATCGTGCTCCCATTCCCTATGAGTATCGCTGGCAGGGAAAAAATTGTGTAGACGAATGCTTCAATGATTTTTCGGAACTGGTTAATTATCGCGTGGGCGTTGAAAATACCGCGGCAGTGATTTTAGAACCCGTATTAGGGGAAGGGGGATTCATCCCATTTCCAGTCCCGTTTTTACAAAAACTCCGTGAGTTTTGTACAGCAAACAACCTTGTTTTCATTGCCGATGAAATTCAATCAGGTTTTGGGCGTACTGGAAATCTGTTTGCCATGCAGACCATGGGAGTAGATCCTGACCTGACTACCTCAGCAAAGGGGCTCGGTGGAGGAACTGTCATTGCTGCTGTAACAGGAAAAGCTGACATGATGGATGCTGCCATGGTAGGCGGGTTGGGTGGAACCTTTGGCGGCAATCCACTGAGTTGCGCCGCAGCGCTTGAAGTATTCAAACTCTTTGAAGAAGGAGCCCTTTTAAAAAATGTAGCTCATCTTTCAAAAGTACTTCACGCCAGGCTTTCCAGCTTTAAAGAAAACTATGGCATAGTAGGTGATTCTCGAGGTTTGGGTGTTATGGGAGCGATCGAGCTCGTGAAAGATAAAAGCACGAAGGCACCCAATAAAGAAGCGGCGGACAGATTAACAAGATTTTGTTTAGAACATGGACTGGTCATTCTTAGCTGCGGAGGCTATGGAAATGTAATCCGTCTTCTCATGCCGCTTTCTACGGATGTAAAAGATCTGGAGCTTGGACTTTCTATTATTGAGGACGGACTCAAGACCTTATAACGGTAGGGTGGGTCACGGACCCACCCTTCAAGTAAAAAACTACGCAACGGTGTTTAGAGGGAGATAGTGATGAAAAAAAATGAAGATAAAAAAAATGAAGGGATTGGAATTGCGACCATTATTTTTATTATTATTTTAGCTCTTATTGGGTTTTATCTTCTTTATTCTTATCACCGCCCGACAGATAGCATCCCCTTGGAGTCACCCTCCCCAGTCTCTGAGAATGCCAAGCAATGATATCCCGGAAGTAAATTCAAAGGGTTATCTGGGTTTATTCGCCGACCTTTTTAGGTTGGGTCATGACCCAACCTACGGACTGGCGTGCAGAATGAACACACAAACTGAGTTTTCAAAAGAAGTGCTAACGTTAATTAAAGCAATACCTCGAGGGAAGGTTGTAACCTACGGAGATATTGCCAGGCTGGCAGGGCGTCCACGAGGGGCACGGGGGGTCGGATGGCTTCTTCATTCCTGTACCCAAAGTCATCATCTTCCCTGGCAACGCGTGCTAAAATCCGGAGGAGTCCTTTCTTTTCCCACCGGAAGCCCCCACTTTTTACTGCAGAAAGAACTGTTAGAAAAAGAAGGTATTGCCATTATCAATGGTTGTGTTGATTTAAAAAAATATTCTTGGGACGGTGAACCCTAACGGGATCATGATCCCTTTTTATTATTTGAAAAAAGTGAAATGGACTAAACCTGGAGTGGCTCACTCAACCGCCGATTTGTGTAGGTTGGGTCGTGACCCAACATTAAAGTGAATTTCCAACCTAACCAATTAATCGCTCACACAGCCAAGTTATATCAATGTAGGTTGGGTCGTGACCCAACATTAGAGTGAATATTCCAACCTAACCAATTAATCGCTCACACCGCCAAATTTATA
>NZ_JBLZIO010000032.1:0-18725 GCF_048553315.1 Legionella sp. ST3F1
AGCAAGTTGGAAAACGCTCTGGGAGGGATGGTTTAAACTCCAAGAGCGTTTAGAAGGTTACTTGTTGTACAAAAAATAGGCAGAGATCTGATCAAGAGACAGCTGCTTGCAGCCAGGATTTCCCTATCAGACAAAGTCTCTGCCAATTGCCATTCCTCACAGGCAAGCGATTATTTTTCTTATAACTCTTCCTTCGTCCCTAACTGGCAAGTTATGATTAAAAAAACCGGTGAACAGGGATCCCACCACAACATGCAACGTATTCTCTTCCTGATTTTGCTTTCTATTGTGGCTCATCTAGCCCATGCCTTACCGGCTGGTTTTGTCTATTTGCATGATGTCGCCCCCGATATAATTGAAGACTTGCGCTATGCAGGGTCTGATAATTTTGTTGGCCAACCTATCCCCGGTTATCAAACTGCCCGTTGTATCTTGACCCAGGCTGCTGCAGAGCAGCTGGCAAAGGCTGAGAAGGCAGCGGTTGCGAAAGGTTACCGTTTCAAAGTCTATGACTGTTATCGGCCGCAAACCGCAGTCAATGCGTTTTACAAATGGAGCCAAAATACACAGGATCTGCGAACAAAGATGGCGTTTTATCCGCGAGAGGAAAAGAAAACCTTGTTTGCTCGAGGTTACATTTCCTTGAAATCAGGACATAGCCGTGGCAGTACTGTCGATCTGTCCTTAGTTAAAATTGGCGCTAAACAACCTCTGGAGCCTGCCAAACATTCTCGTTGCTACAGTCAAACAACAGCCCACATGGATGACGACTCGATTAATACTGGCACCCGCTTTGATTGCCTGGATGTCAGCGCCAATCTCTCCTATCAAAAATTAAGTAAGGAACAAAAAGCAAATCGGCGCTTACTGCAAGATTTAATGCTAAGCCATGGTTTTGTACCCTATGACAAAGAATGGTGGCATTTTACTCTGAAGAATGAACCCTACCCGCAAACTTATTTTGATTTTCCGGTACATTGATTCTGGCCACTTCAGAAGCCAATGTGTTCTTCTCCTTGATCCTCAACCTTGAATACCCTATTTTTAACAAGGGGAGAGGAACATGAAAGAACCCATTTTATTGACGATTTACAAAAACGCTCTGTCGATTACCAGCTATGCCTTGCCACAGCTCGCTGGCACAATCTCGGCTAAACGTTTTATGACCCCAACAAGGCATAAAAGGCCTCACTGGGAAAAAAATATTATTAGCCATGGCAAAGAAAGGGTATTGGCCTGCCAGATAAAAGCATGGCAATGGGGCGAGGGACCTAAAATTTTATTAATGCATGGCTGGGACGGTAGAGGCAGCCAGCTAGGCCACTTTGTTGGACCCCTGGTTAATGCCGGCTTTCAAGTGATTGCTATTGATGGACCCGCGCATGGCGACTCACCCGGCCGACGCACTAATTTAGTTGATTTTGCCCATAAAATGCTGGCTAGTCAGAAGGAGTTAGGCAACTTTCATGCAGTCATTGCTCACTCCTTTGGGGGCGCAGCAACGCTATTAGCAACCAAGGAAGGTTTGCAGGCAGAAAAACTTGTTTTGATTGCATCACCCTACGATTTGCAAGCGATCTTTGATCGCTTTACCGCTTTTATGCGTCTTTCACCACGAGCAAAGCAACATTTTCAATCCTATATAGAAAGGGAAGCACAACTGACTGTAGAAGAAATACAGACGATTATTTCTCCTATCAGTGTGCCTGTTCTGCTCATCCATGATAAAAAGGATCACGAAATACCTTATAGTGATGCGTTGAAATTGAAAGAAATTTTGCAAGAGGTTGATTTTCTAAGTACAGAAGGTTTGGGGCATCGATATATTTTAAAATCAGACCAAGTAATCAGCAGGATCCTTGATTTTTTAATAACCACTCATTAAGTGGTCTGTTGGCGTTTCGCCAGCTTGAGTCGAAAAGCGTGGATTTACGAGCATTGCAGCACCGTTTACATGAGAGTAAATGAGCAGCGAAGTACAGGAACTCACGCTTTTCGGCCAGACAGTAGAAAATGCCTGGTCATCAATAATTAAGCAGGAGTTTACTATGTGGGTTATCTACGCACTCTTTGCAGCCATTTTATGGGGTATCAATTATACCCTGGCTGAAAAGATACTTCGCAGCATTTCTACATTCACGTTATTGGCTCTGGAAATGTTATTAGGGGCAATCGTGTTTGCCGCCCTCTCTTATTCCACGTCAATGAAAAAAGACCTCCTAGTCTTACAAACCGAGCCCAGAGTGTTATGGCTAACATTAGCCGAAATTTCCGTTGTGCTCTTGGCCAGCTATTTTATTGCGACATCCATCCAGGTGAAAAATGCCACTGTCGCTGGAATTATTGAATTGATCTATCCCTTATTTACCATTCTGTTCACCTGGCTCTTTTTTGGTGAAAACCATGTCGATACCTCGGTTATTATTGGCGGTATTTTTATTTTCATAGGTGTACTAATGATTAGCATTCAATAACTTACATGCATTAGCTTTTAGGTTATGCTCCGCATCAAAGCGCTACCTTTAAAATCTGAAACGCAACCCTGTAAAAAATAACACCGTTGCGTTATTTCAGAGAGACCATTATAAATCAAAACTTGATCACAAAGATCAATTATTATACAATACGCTTTTTTTTAACTGGTTCTCCTATGAAGCGTAAAGTATCCTCTGCAATGGCCCCAAATTCATCCTCTGAAAAAAGAGTAAAGGTAGAGGATAGCACCCTCTCCCCTTATTATATTTTTGGCCGTACAGATAAGCGAGAACGTGTTACGCTGGAGGATTTAGTTAATCGAGAGCGCTTTAAGGTACTCCCAGCTGAACATCTTAATATTCCTACTAAACCGGGAAAAGAATTAGAACGCCTGTTTATAGACTCTGGCTATTTAAGTACTTTTCCTATTAAAGAAAATGGTCATGTAATCGATACAATCCTGAGATATGCCGATTCAGGTAATGATTATCTTCACTTTATTTTTATCCCTAAACGCATCTGCGAAGAAATCAGGTTATCTGGAGGGACAGAAGAGCGTGGTGAAAACTGTCTATTTAAAAAAGAAGGAACTGTATGGCAGTTGCCTCATTACAATACTATCAATCCCCAAGTGTTTTATACCAGTGATCTTGTCATTGCATTAAGAGAAAAACAACGCACTGATGATGAAGTATTACTGGGAGGGAAAGGATTAATTTATGCGCGCTTTGTTTCTATACCGAAAAAAGAGTTCAATAAAGATGGGGATATGATTAGCGAACTCGCTGAGTTATTGGACAAAAGCAGCTATCATTATTATGCCCCCCAAACCCTTGATGCTGATTTAGCCGCAGCGACTCAGCAGCAAGAAGATTGGAAATGGTGGTCGAAATTAGATCTTGAAGATGAAGGACCGCAACAGTTATTAAAATTTGCTTTATCTGCCTTATCGGGTACGAATACCCCAATTAAAGCAGATAGTCCTTATTTGCGAGTCCTGCGCGAAATACATCAAAAGCTAGCCGACACGAATAAAAAGGGTGAATTTCTTGAGCAATATTTAGATATAACGCGAACAATCGATGAAACACTCATACGAGGAATAAAATACGGTTGTCCTCGCGAACAAGCCGACACACTACGCAGGCTTTTAAAAGAGGCTGTCTGTCATGTACTAAATAATGAGATGTTATTAACTGAAAGTCTGATCACTGCACTAAGAGGCTATTCCACCTCGTTTTCTAGAGAGATGGGTCACTATCAGAGAGATAAAAGCACTGCGTTAATACTGCTACCACATTTGGATATTGATTTTAATAATCCTGATACGTTCCCCAAAGTTGCAGCCATACAACCTAACAGGAATACGTTTTTTCCTACCCCCTTACCTACAAGGTCTACCGTGCCGTTGGTAAGTCATACCGGCCATTTTGTAGGTAAGTGTTAAGCAATGTTTGTTTAAGCCGAATGATCCAAACACGCAGGACTTGCCTGTTTCTAGTGTTTGCTGCACCCACAATGGCTTAGAGCGCCACAGGTGACATTTGTAAGACCAAACCAATAGGCGCCCCTGGCACGTTTTGATCGTTTTGGCTTCCTGAGTAGACTCATTAGGCTGGAAAAACGCTAGTCATAACGCAAGCCCATACGCTCCAGCAAGCCGGCTAATGTGTCATTGTCGAAAAATTTAATTTGTAACCAGCCCCCTTGCCCATTTTCACTGACAATCTGGACAGGACTGCCAATTTGTTCTGCGAGGGTGTTTTGCAGGCGCTCGATATCCCGATCTCGTTGAGGATCACGCAGGGGTAATTCCCCGGCTTTTAGCTCCCTTACTTTTTTTTCCAACTGCCGGACTGACCACCCTTTTTCTTCGATTTCAATGGCTAAATTCATTTGTTGTCTGGCTTGCAGGCCGACTAACATTCTTGCATGGCCAAGCGACAATTGCCCCGTTTTTATTTTCTCTTGTACCGGATCACAAAGCGTCAACAGGCGCAGCAGATTAGCAATATGACTGCGGGATTTTCCGACAAGTACGGCAATTTCATCTTGCTGAAAGTGAAATTCCTGCTGTAACCGTTGATAGCCGCTAGCTTCTTCAATCAGATTCAAATCTTCACGTTGAATGTTTTCTATTAGCGTGACGGCTGCCGCCTGTTGATCACTATAGTTACCGATTAAGCAAGGTAACTCGTTTACACCGACCAACATCGCTGCACGCCATCGTCGCTCACCGGCAATAATTTCGTATTGGTTGGCAGTGATTTCTCTAACCACTAAAGGTTCAATCAACCCTTGGGTAAGAATGGAGTCGGCCAATTCTTGTAATGCCGCTTCAGAAAAATGCTTACGCGGCTGATAGCGCCCAGCCTGGAGTAAGTCG
This sequence comes from Legionella sp. ST3F1, assembly GCF_048553315.1. Taxonomy (NCBI): domain Bacteria; kingdom Pseudomonadati; phylum Pseudomonadota; class Gammaproteobacteria; order Legionellales; family Legionellaceae; genus Legionella; species Legionella sp. ST3F1. The sequence goes on from NZ_JBLZIO010000032.1 coordinate 4,862, forward strand.
ATAGGAATTGTTTTGAATACCCTTTTCATAGACAATTAACGAGAACCAGAGAGAAGATCTATTGTTTCATAAGGGCTTGAAGAGATGCAATCTCTAACCGCCCATACAGACGAGTCAATCAATGACCAATTAGGGCTTTATACTGGCTTGAGACTCGGGTCGGCAATGAATCACCTCATCAGCATCCTTGGCAAAAAAGCTGACGGCTGTTCTACCCACATTCGTTTTACCCATTTGTCGATTCACTTCCGCTTTTAACAAGCGGTTAGAATCCAGCAACGCGGTTGCTTCATCTTTGATGTAACTATCCTCTGAGCGTAAAATCTGCACCAGGTATTTTGCTGCCTGCTGAATCGCAGAAACAGCCTTGGTTTCTAGCAACGCCGTACTCAAAGCTAACATGGCATTGGTAAACCCTTGGCAAGCTGCAGCCTGCATCCATTCAAAATAAGGGGCTGAATGTTTAGGATACGCTTGTGCTAACCGATATTGCGCCATCGTATCACCACTAGTAGCCAGCGCTTTCATTTGCGCCATCAGACCTAAGGTCTCGGCCTTCTTATCGTAATTATCCGGTGTTTGAGCGACTGCTTTGGTAAGCTCTGCAAACTCACTGCTGAATTGCTTGAAACGGGACATTTAAACTATCGCTAATAAAGTTATCATTAGCTTTAGAGATTAAGGCTATCAACTTAACTGAATATTAAGACGGGCTTTTTTTACACAATCTTTACGTTCTATCGTACAGATACCAGCCTAAATGGAAGACCATATGGGCAACGACCGTGGCAATAAAGCCATATTGCCAAAAAAGCCAGCCAAAAAGAATTGCCTGCCAACCATGAAGCAACAGCATGGCATAAATGAAACGGCGACTTGACTGACAACCCGCAGCAAGATAGGCAGGAATATGTCCTGCTGTTAGCAGCAGACCACTCAGGAAAATTGCGCTCCACATGACAAGAGGCGTTTTTTCTCCCGCAAAAAAGATGGCAAAAAAGGCGATGACGTTCATTAATCCCCAACGACCAAGAATTTCCTCCACAACGCCGCCATATAAAATACAGCCATCCAGATGCAAGACTGCGCGTATTCTTCTCATGATCTGTAAGCTCGCCTCATCCAAAATACTACCGACCACACCGTAGTAAAGGATAAAAAACACCACCAGGCCTCCAATGGTGTATAAAAAAACGGGGAGAATACCCGCTATATCACCCCTGATGCTTTTGCCTTGTAGCAAGGAATCTAAAAGAGTGGCATCAAGACCTGTACGTACCGACAAGACTGCGCCGGCCAAACACATCAGGAAAACCATTAACAAGGTCTGCGCAACAGCCAATTTACTGAGTCGTTTTTTTAATTGTTCGCTATTTTCTGGTAATAACAAATAAATCAAACGCGGCACAGCAATCAAGACGCCGGGCAACGATAAACAAAATAATACAATGATTAACGGCCAATTAATTTGCATCATTTATCCCTTCCTAAGCACACTATAGAAAAACCCATCCCTATTGTTTTCCCCCGGGAAAATTTGCCACCCATAGCCTGTCACTCGACCCCAGCTTTTTTGCCCAGTCACTACCTGGCAGTCCGGGTGCTGCGCCACAAATTGGGCAATTTGCAGTTCATTTTCCTCTTTGAGTATTGAACAAGTGGCATAAACCAGCAAACCCTGTGGCGCCAGTAAAGGCCACAAGCTTTCTAACAGCGCACGCTGCAGGTGGGTAATTTCAGTCACCTCGGCCTCTGTGCGCAATAATTTAATATCAGAATGACGTCGGATAACGCCCGTTGCGGAACAGGGGGCATCAAGGAGAATCCGTTCAAAAAGCTGTCCATCCCACCACGACGCCGGATTGAGTCCGTCACCCTGCAGTAGCGTTGCCTTCAGGTTTAAACGGGTCAGATTCTCTCTCACCCGTTGCAAACGCTTTTCCTCAATATCAAGGGCCATACACGCTTTCAATGCCGGCTCGGTTTCGAGAATGTGGCAGGTTTTACCACCAGGGGCACAACAAGCATCCAGTAAGCGCAACCCAGGTTGCAAGGATAGCAGTGAAACAGCGAATTGTGCTGCTTCATCCTGCACAGAAACATCACCGACACTAAAACCGGGTAAGTCATCCACATTACAAGGATTTTCCAGGGTAATTCCCTGCATTGCATCCATTGTCGGGTAAGCTTTAATTCCTTTTTGATGTAACCGCTCCAGGTAAGCTGCTCGGTCACCGCGTTGTCGATTCACCCGCAAACTCATTGGGGGATGAGCGTCATTAGCCTCAAGAATGGCTTGCCAATCGTCAGGCCAATCTTGTTGCAAACGCTGTACAAACCAGGCCGGATGCCCATAAAGAAAATCAGGGTTAGTTTGCAGACGAGCCACCAGGGCAGCTTGTTCGCGGCAATAGGTTCTTAAAACCGCATTCACTAATCCCTTTGCCCAGGATTTTTTAAGTGGATCAAGTAAGGCAACCGTTTCTTTAACGACGGCATAATCAGGCTTTTGCATAAAATGGAGCTGATAAAGACCAATCAGCAAAACCAACCAGACATCGACTGCTTTCGGGTGTTTATCAACCAGGCAATCCGCTATCGCCTGCAGGCGAAAATAATGACGGCAAACACCAAAACAAATTTCTTTTGTTAATGGAGTCAACTCACTCTGTGCTTGAAACAGATGAGAAAGCGGCGTTCTCTCTTGGAGTAATTTCACTAAAATACGCAGCGCTTGCAAGCGCTCATTTTTTTTCATCGCAGGACCAAATGAATATAGTGTTGCGCTCGACCCGAATTCAACCAGGCAGAGACAGGCATTACCTTGGCGCCTGGAAATTGCAAATAATCAATCATGACCGCTTGATGACCTGCAGCCACTAAAATGCCTTTTTTATCGATAGACAGGATTGTGCCAGGCTCCGCGGAGCTTGTATTGGCGACGACATGAGCCTGATGGATCCGTAAGAGCTCTTCACCGGCTTGTGTATAAGCAATGGGCCAGGGATTAAATGCACGCACCTGATTAACGATCTGAGTTGCCGGGCGCTGCCAATTAATTGCGGCATCTTCTTTTTTTATTTTTCCCGCATAAGTAGCCTGGCTATTATCCTGAGGAACTGGTTTTGCCTGCCCGCAGGCAAGCGCGTCAAGCGTGGATAACAGGGGCTTTACCGCCAATTGGGCGAGTCTGTCGTGCAAACTGCCTGCCGTATCTTCAGAAAAAATAGGACAGCTGATTTCGGCCAATTTAGCGCCGGTATCCATACCAGCATCCATTTGCATGATGGTGACCCCAGACTCGTCGTCACCATGTAACACAGCCTGCTGGATAGGGGATGCACCACGCCAGCGGGGTAATAAAGACGCATGGGAATTAATGCAGCCCAAACGAGGTAAAGCCAGCACAACTTTGGGCAAAATTAAACCATAAGCAATCACGACGAGAATATCTGGCTTTAATTGCGCTAGCTCGGTAATCGCCTGTTCACTTTTAAAATTAAGGGGTTGGTAAACGGGTATTTCATGAGACAACGCCCAACTTTTAACCGCTGATGGCTGTAATTTACGGCCACGACCCGCAGGCCTGTCCGGCTGCGTGTAGACTGCCAACAAACGATGGGAAGACTTGGCAAGCGCATCAAGTGACGGGATTGCAAATTCAGGCGTACCCGCAAAAACGATATTTAAACTACTCATAACTTACGTACATTCAACCGTTTAAATTTATCCAGCTTTCTTCTTGCCATCGCACGCTTAAGAGGGGAAAGCAGATCAACAAAAAGCTTGCCGTTTAAGTGATCAATTTCATGTTGAAAACATTCGCCCAAAAGCCCCTCCGCAGTCATTTCAAAGGGTTTGCCGAAACGATCTTGTGCCCGAATGGTCACTTTCTTGGCTCGGATCACCGTATCATAAGCACCGGGAACAGAAAGGCATCCTTCCTGATATTCAGCCTCGCCTTCTTTGGCAATAATTTCAGGATTAACCAATACCAATTGCTGTTTTTTATCCCCAATGACATCCACCACTGATAAACGGAGGCTGATGCCTATCTGTGGCGCAGCAAGTCCAACCCCATTGGCGTGGTACATCGTGTCGAACATATCATCAATGAGCGTTTGTAAGTCATCATCAAATTGTTCAACAGGTTTTGCTTTGAGTCTTAACCGTTCGTCAGGTAAATAAATAATCTTGCGGATAGCCATAAAATATCTGTTTCCTACCTAATAATGCGTGCTATTATCCCCAATACCTCGTATGGCTGCAAGATGCATGCCCAGGCTCACGGACGACAACATCCATATGACACGAATCGCTGGTTCCTGTGTCATTATCCTTTTGGCAATGAACGCCTTTTTATTCGCTGTTTCGCTGCCACGGGAAATTATCAGGATTTCTGACCGTAGAACAACCCGTTGCAGCCTGTTTGCTCATGCCTGCCATGACCTTTGAAAAGGACTGCACCATTCAGCCATGAATAATAAACCGTATCTTATCGCCTTAAATAAAATAGAGCAGATTGGCCCCCGCACCCTGGTGAAATTATTGCAGCGCTGGCCCGATCTGGAAGAAATGTTTCGCTTATCCGAGCAACAATTACAGCAAGCAGGCTTACCCGCTAAAATGGCCCAGGCAATCAGCACCTTTCATTTTAAGGAACTGGAAGCCGATTTTCGCTGGCAAGAAAAGAGCAATCACCATTTGTTAACCTGGGAAGACAGCAATTACCCGACCTTATTGAAAGAAATTCATGACCCTCCGCTCATCTTGTATGCAATTGGCGAATTATCCTGCTTGCAACAACCAGCCATCGCCATCGTGGGTAGTCGAAAGCCCTCTATAACAGGTAGCGAACTTGCCCGACGCTTTGCCTATGAGCTGACAATGAATAAGCTTACCGTCGTTAGTGGCCTGGCGCAGGGTATTGATACCCAAGCCCATCGCGGCTGCCTGGATGCCGAGGGAAAAACGGTCGCAGTAATGGCTACCGGGATTGATCGTATTTATCCACGACAAAACGCTCAATTGGCTGCCGAAATAAGTCAAAATGGCCTGCTTATCAGTGAATTTTCGCTAAAAACCGCACCAACAGCTGGACATTTTCCACGCAGAAATCGTATAATAAGCGGTTTATCATTAGCCACATTGGTCGTTGAGGCAGCAATTCGGAGCGGTTCATTGATTACAGCGCGTCTGGCGCTAGAGCAAAACCGTGATGTTCTTGCGGTGCCGGGATCGCTCCTCAATCCACAGGCCAGAGGTTGCCATCACCTGCTGCAGCAGGGAGCCAGATTGGTAACATCCAGTCAGGATGTATTAGATGAATTAGGCTTGGCTAATCCGCAAGCGAAACAAAATGACCTGAGGCAATCCCTTGCCACGGATAATGAAAACCTAGTAAAGTGCATTGGGTTTGAAGTAACTACTGTTGATCAAATGATGGCACGCAGTGGTTTAAATGTTGAAGAAGTAACCTGCAACCTGGTTACATTAGAATTACAGGGAATTGTCAAAGCCGTTCCCGGTGGTTACATGAGGTGTTAATTATGAAAGATAGCTTGTTTGAAATGTTAATGAATTTTTTTGAAAAAAGTTTATCCCAATTAAAGGAAAGTACCACCTCTGCTACACCTAATGAGAATGGACAAGAAGACGACAGTGACGTTTACGAAACGTCAAGCATTGAAAGCCGGACCGTGGTTATAAAGCCCGCGCAAGACACTGCGATGCGCGTTTTTACAGCCGATGAAAAGATGCGATTGACCAAAGCCAGCTACCAATTTATAACCCGCTTAATGTCCTGGGGAATCGTGGAATCGGAAACATTGGAAATCATTATCAATCAGCTGTTATTCTCCGAGTCCCGTTTTGTTACCCTGCAGGAAACAAAATGGACTATTCGTAACACACTCGCTGAAAATCTTGATGCAGCTCAATTAGCTTTTCTTGATCTTGTGCTATATCAAAAAGAAGACGAATTACCGTTACATTGATCCGTTACCACAAGGAAAGGTTTATTAAGCTATGAGCAAACACTTGGTTATCGTGGAATCGCCCGCGAAAGCTAAAACCATACAAAAATACTTGGGCAAAGATTATGATGTCTTGGCCTCCTATGGCCATGTGCGCGATTTACCGCCCCGCAAAGGGTCGGTCAATCCTGATAAAAAATTCGCAATGACCTATAACCCGATCGAAAAAAATGCACGACATATCGAATCGATTGCCAAAGCCTTAAAAAATTCTGACTCACTCTTACTTGCCACTGACCCGGATCGCGAAGGGGAAGCCATTTCCTGGCATGTTTATGAGTTAATGAAAGAGCGTAATTTGCTCAAAAACAAAGAAGTTCACCGTATTTTTTTTAATGAAATCACTAAATCAGCTATTCAAGACGCGATAAATAATCCGCGCGAGATTTCAATGGATTTAGTGAATGCGCAACAGGCAAGACGCGCATTAGATTATCTGGTAGGCTTCAATCTGTCGCCCCTGCTATGGAAAAAAATTCGTCGTGGTCTTTCTGCCGGCCGCGTGCAAAGCCCGGCGTTACGACTCATTGTAGAGCGCGAGGAAGAAATTGAGCGGTTTGTGGCGCAGGAGTATTGGCGAATTATTGCCCAATGCCAGCATAGCAGCACCCCTTTTGAAGCAAGACTCACCCATTTTAACCGTGAAAAACTGCAACAATTCACGATTAATGGGGCAGATCAGGCACACAACATACAAAAAACCTTGCTTCAACAGGCACAGGGTCACCTGCTTGTTGAACAGGTTGAAAAGAAACAACGTAAACGTAATCCGGCAGCGCCTTTTATTACCTCCACACTTCAACAGGAAGCTGCCCGCAAATTAGGGTTTACCGCGCGTAAAACCATGATGATTGCCCAGCAGCTCTATGAAGGGATCGATATTGGTTCCGGTACCGTGGGTTTGATTACCTACATGCGTACTGACTCCGTCAATTTGGCCAATGAAGCGATAGAGGAAATTAGAACGTACATTTGCGAGCGTTATGGTGATGATAATTGCCCCAAAACTGCCCGCGTTTTTAAAACCAAGTCGAAAAATGCGCAAGAAGCCCATGAAGCAATTCGACCCACGTCGGTTAAACGCACGCCAGAAATGGTACAGGCCGCGCTGACTACTGAGCAATTCAAGCTTTATAGCCTTATTTGGAAACGGACCATTGCCTGTCAAATGGCCGAAGCCTTGGTCGATACAGTCGCTGTAGACTTAAGCTGTGGCGAAGGCAATCTATTTCGTGCCAATGGCTCAACCATCACCTTCCCCGGTTTTCTTACCGTCTATGAAGAAGGGCGGGATGATTCACCGGATGATGAACAAAATGCAATGTTACTTCCCGCATTAAAGGTAGGTGAAAAAGTTAGCCTGAAAGATATTCTTGCCAACCAGCATTTTACCGAACCGCCGCCACGTTACTCAGAGGCGTCGCTCGTTAAAGCACTGGAAGAATATGATATAGGCCGACCATCAACCTATGCATCCATTATTCACACCTTGCAGCAACGTGAATATGTGGTGGTCGATAAGAAGCGTTTCTTCCCCACCGACGTTGGCAGGATAGTTAATCGCTTCCTGACAGGCCACTTTACGCGTTATGTCGACTACAAGTTCACTGCGCAATTGGAAGATACTTTGGATGCTGTATCACGTGGTGAAAAAGATTGGATTCCGGTATTGGAAGAATTTTGGCAACCCTTTATTCAACAGATTCATAATACGGATGAACAAGTCCAGCGCAAAGATGTGACCACAGAAATACTCGATGATAAATGTCCAAAATGTGATAAACCGCTGGCAATCCGCTTAGGAAAACGAGGCCGTTTCATCGGTTGTACCGGGTACCCTGAGTGTGATTATACCCAGGATCTCAGTGCGAATGGCGAAGGCGAAAAATCAGAACCTGAAGTAGTCGAGGGGCGGAATTGCCCTGAATGTTCAGGGCCACTGCATGTTAAAACAGGTCGATACGGCCGTTTTATCGGTTGTGGCAATTATCCGCAATGTACCCATATAGAACCGTTGGAAAAACCGGCTGATACAGGGGTTGAGTGTCCCAAATGCCATAGCGCCAAGATCCTCAAGCGTAAGTCGCGTAAAGGAAAAATATTTTTCTCTTGCGGCAGCTATCCTAAATGCGATTATGCGCTATGGAATGAACCCATTGATAAGCCTTGCCCCAAATGCGCCTGGCCCTTGTTGACCGTGAAGGAAACGAAACGTTCTGGCCGGCAAATTATGTGTCCCAATGAAGGCTGCGGTTATTCCAGCAGTGATGAGGAATAGCCTTTTCCTGCCCCTTAAACAGACCATGCCCCTTTTTATTTGCAGCAGGCTTTCTGTGCTCTAGCACAGGAGCCTGTTAAGTCAACGATTAATTTATTTGAAATACCTATTCAAGATATGTACGCCATTACGATTTTTATATATCCTCTGTAAAAATTTTCGATAAGAACAAAGGAGATACGTTAACGGATATACCCTGGATTTGCATTTTATCAACTTATTGGGATTAACATTTTGATTTACAGGACGTACTCATGTTTAGCAAAAAACTACTATCGTTTACTCTCTTCAGTATTTTAATGGCCCCCTTCCAAACGGGAATAGCGGGTGAAATGGGCGCTAAGGAAGGAAGATTTGATGTCTATATTCCTAATTTGCCCGCATCAAATGAGTTTTCTGCCGGTGCAATTTTCTTGCGTCCAGGCGGGAGCAATGATTACGCTGTATTAGTCGATCCGTTTAATTCAAACGTACCTACGCCTATTCTTTCACCAAGTTGGCAACCAGAAGGCATTGACCCCGATTTTAGTGCGGGTTTCTCACTTAATTTCCGCCACGTTTTTCCTGAGTCAGGCAATGATATCAATTTCTATTGGGCCCATTTGCGCACCACGGACAACGGAACCTTCCCAGTCAATAGAGCAGCACCCCCAGCACAGCAAATGGCGGGACCATTCTGGAACGTTGGCCCTGATGCCGGCACAACCAGCGCGGCAAATGGTCAATTACAATACCGCTATGATGTCTTTAATACGGATCTTGCGAAACATATCTATTTCGATCCCAATCTCAAAACCCGCATTTTTGCAGGGGTTAGCGGCCTGTGGCTAGAACAAAAGATCATCGCCAATTTTTCTGGTATTGACCCCATCTTGGGCCCTTACACCTTTGGCATAACGACCAAATCGAAATATAATGCGGCCGGTATTCGTTTAGGTATCGATGGAGAATACCAGGGATTTTATAACATCAATGCGGTAGGGCTATTGGCAGGAAATCTCTATATTGGCAGTCAGCAACCCTCTACCGGCGCAACAGGTACAGGGAGTGTATTGGCTGGCACAGGGATTCCTGTCAATCATCAATCGATATCGCATAAAAGCTTCGTGCAACTTGTCCCTGCGCTGGATGCAAAATTAGGTCTTAAATACTCCCGGCAGTCAAACGATAAATTATTCAGCATAGAAGCTGGTTATATGGCGGCTATTTACGTGAATGCCATACAAAATTATGTCCCCTCTACCTATGTTCCGGGCTCGTTAGGAATCGTTTCAGGGGCTGTTTTCCTGCAAAGTCTATTAAAAACCACCGACAGCTTTTCCGTAGACGGACCCTATGTAACCGCTTCACTCAAAATGTAAATCAACGTCGAAAAATACCCAAGGCCCTGACTTGTGAGGGCCTTGTTTAAATGACTAATGACCTTCCACTGCAGCGTCGGCCTCCTGCCTCTGCCGTCTTCGTTTACTTTGCCGAAGGTAAAGGATTGTCATGCTGATCACAGAAACCCCCAGGACCAGGGCTGCAGGTATTAAACCGAAGGTATGAAGGAGTCGCAGAAAATGATCTCCCCCATAACTTTTATAGAGCAGGGTAATAATTGTCGTGGAAACAACAGAAATAAAAATGGGGCGGATTAACCGGGCGCCGTTCTTGATGGCAAAATACACGCCTATCCTGCCGCCTATTAATTGCCCCATGGCCATACACAGGGCAAGCGTGTAATCAATGTTGTCGCCGAAAGCAAAACAGAGTGTCGCGATCAGGCTGCTTTTCAGATTAAAAACCTTGGTGTAGGCAGACGCCTTAACAAAGTTATAGCCAAGAAAAAAAGTCAGTGAAAACACCCAGAGTGAACCAGTCCCGGGCCCAAAAAAACCATCATAAAATCCCAGGAAAAAACCAAAAAAAATATAAAACCAAAATTCATTTATTTTTGGCTCTCCATCCTCTGAGCCCAGTTTGGGTGAAAAGATGGTATAAATCAGGATGGCTAATAAAAGGAGGGGGATGACTTTTCTTAAAATATCGCTATTCAGGACCTGACTTGCGACAGCACCGAGTATGGTGCCCAAAATTCCCCACATTAATCCTTTATAGATTGTATTCAGTGAAAGCAGCCCTTGCCGATAATAGCCGCAAGACGCTACGAAAGTCCCTATCGCCCCCTGTAGCTTATTGGTTCCCAATGCAACCTGTGGCGGCACACCCACCCCTAGCAACATGGGCAGACTAATTAAACCGCCGCCTCCAGCAATCGCATCGACCGTGCCAGCGACAAGACCCGTTAAAAATAAAAGCGGTAAAAGAAAATGATAAGGTAAATCAAATAGCATTTTATGTCTCTTCCAATAAGGAAACTGCGAAAAAATTAACTGCTCTCAGATACCGCTTTACAATAAAAAGACTTGATTGCTTGCCCCACAAACGTCAAATCCTTTCTCGACACATCAAGATGAGTAACCAATCTTATCCTGCCCTGTTTATTAGGCTGTTTAGGGAGGATTATTCCCCTTCCCTGCAAATAGGATTGCAATTCTTTATAATGGTGTTTGACCCTTATAAATAAAATATTGGTTTGCAAGGCAGCCGTATCCACGTCGATTTCCTCAAGCTCAGCCAACGTACTCGCTAAATACAAGGCATTGTCATGATCGTCAGCCAAGCGGTTGATATGATGCGCCAACGCGTAAATCCCTGCCGCCGCTAAAATACCAGCCTGGCGCATACCGCCGCCCAATACTTTACGCCAACGTCGTGCTTTTTTAATGAATTCGCTACTGCCTGCTAAAACGGAGCCCACAGGAGCACCCAGACTTTTGGAGAGGCAGATAGAAATCGAGTTAAAATGGTTACTGATATCGTTAAGGGAGCACTGCAATTTCACTGCTGCGTTAAAAACCCGTGCCCCATCCAGGTGGCTTTGAAGACCCTGCTGCTGACAAAAAAGTTTCATTTGTTGCAAATAGGCCAGTGGTAAAACCCGCCCGTCAACCGTATTCTCAAGACAAAGTAATTTAGTACGTGCGTAATGGTGATCGATTGGTTTAATCGCTGGCGCCACTTTTTCCAATGCCAAAGTACCATCCGGCTCAAAATCAAGCGGCTGCGGTTGCACACTCCCTAAAACCGCTGCCCCGCCCCCCTCTAATAAATAACAGTGGGCTGTTTGCCCAACAATATATTCATCCCCTCGTTCACAATGCGCCATAATCGCGATCAAATTGGATTGTGTTCCAGAAGGTAAGAAGACAGCTGCTTCCATACCGGCTTTATCGCTAATCAATTCTTCCAGCATCATGACCGTCGGATCTTCACCAAAGACATCGTCCCCCACTTCAGCATTCATCATGGCAGCAAGCATTGCTTTACCTGGCCTGGTCACTGTATCACTGCGTAAATCAATTATTTTCATGATGGCTCGCTTGTTAATGGAAAAGAGCGCTCTTGCACACAATTATTTTTTAAATTTCAGGTAAAGTCCGGCATAAAGCTGCTGCATGTTCTCCATGCTATCCCCAATGAATTCAATAACCTTTATGGTTTGCCAGGCCTCTTTTTCCCAGCCCCGCTCCAAACAATACGTCAACCAAAGCAACCAACTGTGCAAGGTCTGCTGCCATAAAATAGCATCCATCCCGGGCAAGTGACCAGCACATTCCGCATAACCCAGCAAAGTCGCTTGAAACTGCTCTGTTGCGAAGAGAGAATTAGCCATGCCTGCACAGTTTACAGCAAGCCCTATCAACTCAACAAAGGGATGAATATAACCTGCGCTTTCCCAATCAATGACATGCGGTGTTTCACGATCGCGCCAAATAATATTATTAACGTGGATATCCCGGTGGCTAACCACCCAGTTTTGCGAGTCATAATCACGATAGCGATTACAGTGATTAATGAGTTCTCCTAACCAAGGGAGATGAGCCCATCCTTCTGGCGGTACAATAGGAGGAAAACGTTCCGCACCGTCGCCAGGCAAAGGGAGTAAATGCAGCTGTGCCAGCCTATTGCCAAGGAGGTAAGCCTGTTTAGAATCTACTGCCTCCAGCACGCGCCCTTCACAGTAGGGAAGAATCAACGCAAAATGACCATCGACAGTCAGCAGGCAATCATTTGCCTCGGTGTGCCAGGCAGAAAAAGTCAAACCGAGTTGATTGGCTGCAATGGTTGCTATAGCCTGGGTGAATTCTAATCGTTGCCGGGTTGTTGCGCCAAGCCAGGTCGGCGAAGAAAATTTCTTAGCGATCCATTTGCTTCGATCCAGCAGTTCAATTAAATCAACTTGATGCTGCAACCCGCCAGTTAATGGCGTGATTGATAAGATCGGCTGGGTAAAATAAAGACTGGACCAATGCTCATTATCCATGCATCAATTGTTCAATATAACGTCTGCAAGTTAAGGGTTTATGGAGATAGCTAATCATATGGCGTGTGCCGCCAGTCCCCGTTATCACGAGACAACCATACCCGAAAATACTGCCTAAAACGGATTGGCGGATATCAATACTCTCTATTTTAGTTAAAGGAATATCAATCGTCTGCCTTACCAGCAGGCCTGTGCGCAGGATCACTTGCTTTTTCTTGATGGTCAGTGACGAGAAATGGTAATTGACCCAGGTTATTCCTCCCCAGGCAAGAGCAAAGACGAAAAGGAAAAGCGATAACTCTTTTAACGTGGGAAAGGTAAAACCAAAATAGAGGGCTAAACAGGCGAGAACTGCCGGCCAGAAAAACAGAAGCCAATGAAGTCTTGCAAAATAAACCACATCGTTGTTGTCTGCCATCATTGGCCTGGTTAAATCAGTCACGTTATACTCTGTCCGTTCAACTATTATTTTCTATATCATATGGCAGATGCGACAAATTTGCTATGCTATCCCTTTGTTAATTCAGGTTTTGAACAATGCGCCCTATTAACCGCTGCCTAAATCCGCAATTGCTTGAAATCTGCCAGCGCGCCATTCAGCTCGACGAATTAAATAGTAAACTCAGGCATTACTTAACCCCACCGCTATCCGAGCATTGCCAGGTAGGGAGTTTTAACAAAGGTTGCCTGCTGCTCACCGTTTCCAGTGCGGCCTGGGCAACGGAATTACGCTATAGCCTGCCCGTCTTGCGCGATAAATTGAGGAAAGAGGCCGGATTATACCAGTTGACCTCGATCAAGATTCACATTGCTGAGATCTGCCAGCAAACAAGTCCCGCCCCCAAAAATCAGAAAAAAACACTGTCGACCTCCGCCCGCCATTTCATTAAGGAAGCCGGAGAGCACTGCAATTATCCACCCTTACAAAATGCCCTTTATAAGTTAGCTGAAAGCAAGGAGTAATCCCGACATATAAAGCGCAGCGGATAACGAAGTACTTTTGTAGCCTGGGTGCAGGCGCAGCCGAAACCCGGGATTCCAAATAAACGGGGCAGCATACAAGCGCCGTTTAAAATCCCCGGATTACAGCCTTCGGCTTTCATCAAGGCTTGTATCTTTAAAAAGTAGGCAGAAATGCTTAATCTCAAGGGCACTTGGGATGGGAGAAGAGAGCTTGTATCC
>NZ_JBLZIO010000033.1:0-15870 GCF_048553315.1 Legionella sp. ST3F1
ACGAAGGATTGCGTTTCGCAATTCGTGAAGGTGGCCGCACAGTTGGTGCCGGTGTAGTCGCAAAAATCATTGAGTAAGTGATTGATGGTGTGAAACTTCAGGGTTTCACACCAAGATGTAAGATAGGCCAGTAGCTCAATTGGCAGAGCGGCGGTCTCCAAAACCGCAGGTTGGGGGTTCGATTCCCTCCTGGCCTGCCAACTACTAGATAATTATGAAAAATACGAATGGTTCCACTATGAACTTTAAAGAAATTATGTTGTGGTTTAGTATCGGGCTAATCGCAATTTTAGCCTTTTTCTGTACATATTACTTTAATTTCTCAGGTCCTGTAAAAGTCATTATCTGGCTCGGTTGGTTTGTGTTGACAGGATTGTTAGGCTTTTTTACATCCAAAGGTAAAGAAGTCTTCGCATTTGCAAAAGACGCAAAGATAGAGTTGCAAAAGGTAGTCTGGCCAACACGTCAGGAAACCGTTCAAACTACATCAATTGTTATGATCATGGTTGCTGTCACTGGATTCATTCTGTGGGGTATTGATTCTGGCATGATGTGGGTAATCGCTAAATTAACACATTTGGGTTGATAATACGGTGGAAGAGCAAAAAACTAAACAATGGTATGTGGTTCATGCCTATTCAGGTCATGAAAATTTTGTTATGCGTGAAATAAAGTCACGTGCAGAACACCACAACCTGCAAGATAGAATAGGTGAAGTAGTCGTTCCATCAGAAGAAGTTGTTGAAATGCGGGCAGGTCAAAAAAGGAAAAGTACCCGCAAATTTTTTCCTGGCTATGTGCTGGTGAATATGGTTATGGATGATGAAACCTGGCATATGATTCGCGCAATTCCACGTGTCTTGGGCTTTATTGGTGGGACTAGTCAAACGCCGACTCCTATTTCCGATAAGGAAGCTCGAGCAATTCTGCAACGTGTTGAAGATGGTGTTACTAAACCTAGACCGAAGATTCTGTTTGAACCAGGTGAGGTGGTGCGAGTTAAAGATGGACCATTTGTTGATTTCAACGGTGTTGTCGAAGAGGTCAACTATGAGAAAAGCAGGCTGCGAGTGGCAGTACTCATATTTGGTCGTTCTACACCGGTTGAACTTGAGTTCAGTCAAGTAGAAAAGACGTAATTTGTTTGTATGTTAACCGGGGAGTCAAATTAGTATCTGCCCTTGATGCTTTAAGGGTAATTATGAAATGGCGTTATACCCAAGAGGAGTAATGATGGCTAAAAAAGTAGAAGCATATATAAAATTGCAAATTCCAGCTGGTAAGGCTAATCCAAGCCCACCTGTTGGTCCTGCTTTGGGACAACGTGGTGTTAACATCATGGAGTTCTGTAAGGCTTTTAATGCGCAAACTCAAAATATGGAACAGGGCTTGCCTACGCCTGTAGTGATTACCGTATACAGTGATCGCAGCTTTACCTTTATAACCAAGACACCACCAGCCTCTGTGTTGCTTAAAAAGCAAGCAGGTATCCAAAGTGGAAGTGGAACTCCCAATACCAAGAAAGTCGCTAAGCTTAACCGTGCTCAACTTGAAGAGATTGCTAAAACAAAAGAGCCTGATCTTACAGCGGGTAGTTTAGACGCGGCAGTACGCACGATTGCGGGAACTGCACGCAGCATGGGTATTGAGGTTGAAGGTATTGAATAAGGGGTTACCATGGCTAAGTTAAGTAAAAAACAGCAAAAAATTCGTGAAAAAGTCAAGCTTAATCATCTCTATAACGCAGTTGAAGCGATTGAGGTGTTAAAGGAATTTGCTAGTAGTAAATTTAAAGAAAGTTTTGATGTAAGTTTCAATCTTGGTGTTGATCCACGTAAATCTGATCAGGTTGTACGTTCATCAACTAACCTACCAAAAGGTACAGGAAAAACTGTACGTGTTGCAGTATTTGCGCAAGGCGACAACGCGACTAAGGCAAAAAATGCTGGCGCTGATTTGGTTGGGTTTGAAGATTTAGCTGAACAAATTAAAGCCGGCGAAATGAATTTTGACGTTGTCATTGCAACGCCAGATGCAATGCGCATTGTAGGGCAACTTGGACAAATTCTAGGCCCCCGTGGTTTGATGCCTAACCCCAAGGTTGGCACTGTAACAATGAATGTCGAAGCGGCTGTTAACGATGCCAAGTCTGGTCAGGTTCGTTATCGAACAGATAAGAATGGTATTATCCACTGTTCAGTCGGCAAAGCAGATTTTAGTGCAGATGATTTGTTAACTAACATTTCTGCATTGATGGCGGATCTACGTAAAGCGAAGCCAGCTTCTTCAAAGGGTGTGTATTTTAAGAAAATATCATTTTCTACCACGATGGGGCCGGGTTTGCCTATTGATATTGCTACAATACCCGTGTAACATATATCGCCCTTTAAAACGCTTTCACGGCATAGACATGGTTCGATGCCGTCGAAGACCGCAGGTGCCGAAGGCTTAATTTCCTGCGCAGACGGTGAACCGGCTCCGGAACTCTCCGAGACGGCCACCATAACTGTCAAATCCATGGGATTTGCACAACTTAGGAGGTCAGTAACGTGACGTTAACATTAGCTGCAAAGAAAGCTGTTGTTGAAGAAGTGACTGTAGTTGCTTCTAAGGCTATTTCGGCAGTCGTTGCTGATTATCGTGGTTTAACAGTGAATCAAATGACCCAGCTCCGTAGCGGAGCACGCAAAGCCGGTGTTTACATGCGAGTAGTGCCAAATACACTTGCCCGCAGAGCTTTTGAAAAAACCGAATTTGCTTGCTTAAGTGACAAGTTGGTAGGTCCTCTGTTTATTGCATTGTCACTTGAAGCACCAAGTGATGCAGCAAGAATGCTAAAGGACTTTGTTAAAACATTTGATAAGCTTGAAATCAAAGCATTAGCAGTGAGTGGTAAGGTTTATGAAGCCGATCAGCTTGATGCGGTTGCTAGCTTGCCAACTCGTGATGAGGCGTTAGCCAAGTTGCTGTATGTGATGAAAGCGCCTGTTGAGAAGTTTGTCCGTACACTTGCAGCCCCGCATACCAAATTGGTTAGAACGGTTGCTGCTGTTAAAGACACAAAGTAATAAACCACATAATCTTTTAATATTTTAACTTAGGAGCTAGAAATGGCTGTATCTCAAAACGACATTCTTGACACAATTTCTAAAATGTCTGTAATGGAAGTTGTAGAACTTATCGAAGCAATGGAAAAGAAATTCAACGTATCTGCTGCTGCCGCTGCTGTTGCTGTTGCTGCACCAGCTGCTGGTGCCGCTGCTGCTGTTGAAGAAAAGACTGAGTTTGATGTAGTAATGTCAAGCTTTGGTGCTAACAAAGTAGGCGTTATTAAAGCAGTGCGTGAAATTACTGGTCTGGGCTTGAAAGAAGCTAAAGACTTAGTAGAAGGTGCTCCTTCAACAATTAAAGAAGGTGTATCTAAAGACGAAGCCGCTGACATTAAGAAGAAGCTTGAAGAAGCTGGCGCGTCTGTCGACGTTAAGTAATACCGTTGTTTATATGTATAAAAACCCGGCCATGGTCACATGGCTGGGTTTGTGTGTTTGATGACATCAATAATTTACAGAGGAACCACCATGGCAATTGCAAAAGCTAAACCTCAATATTCACATGCTGAGAAAAAACGATTTCGCAAAAGCTTTGGTAGGCAAGCAGATAAGATGAAAATTCCTAATTTGCTTGAGATCCAGCTAAAGTCCTATAGTGATTTTTTACAGATCGATCCCAAGAGTGAGCAGCAAAATACTGGTCTGCACGCTGCGTTCTCGTCAGTATTTCCTATTGAAAGTTTTTCGGGTAATGCTCGACTAGAGTACGTGAGCTATAAATTGGGTGAGCCGGCATTTGACGTAAAGGAATGTAAACTGCGAGGGTTAACTTATTCAGCCCCTCTGCGCGTAAAAATACGACTCGTTGTCCTGGATAAGGATGCTGCAGGCGAGCCTAAGCCTATTAAAGATATTCGCGAACAAGATGTTTTCATGGGTGAAATACCCTTAATGACTGACGTGGGTACTTTTGTTGTTAATGGTACAGAGCGCGTTGTTGTATCTCAATTACATCGTTCACCTGGCGTTATCTTTGAACATGATAAGGGTAAGACACATTCCTCTGGGAAGTTGCTGTATTCTGCCCGTACAATACCTTACCGTGGCTCATGGTTGGATTTTGAATTAGATCCCAAGGATTGCGTTTTTGTGCGAATTGATAGACGTCGCAAGTTACCTGTGACTATTTTATTGCGTGCTTTAGGCTATGAAACAGAAGAGATCTTAGGTGAGTTTTTTGAATCCACCTATTGCCAATTACGAAATGGCGAATTCCATATTAATTTAATTCCCGCCAGACTTCGGGGTGAAATTGCTTCTTTTGACATTGTTGTTCCAGAAACTGGTGAGTTAATTGTTGAGTTAGGTCGCCGGATTACTGCCCGTCACATTAAGCAGATGGAAAAGAGCAACATGCAGGATCTCGTTGTTCCAAGAGATTATTTGATTGGTAAAATTCTGGCAAAACATGTTGTTAATACAGAAACTGGCGAAGTGCTTGCTCAGGCCAATGATGAAGTGACCGCTGAGTTACTAGACCAACTTGCTGAACAAGGAATTTTCAGTTTTGAAATGATCTATACCAATGATCTGGATCATGGTTCATATATTTCCGATACGTTGAAGATAGATCCTACCGCTAGTCAGCTTGAGGCTTTGGTTGAAATCTATAGAATGATGCGCCCAGGAGAGCCTCCGACTAAGGAAGCTGCAGAAGCCCTATTCAAAAATCTTTTCTTTGCTGAAGATCGCTACGATTTATCGGCAGTCGGTCGTATGAAATTTAACCGACGTGTAGGTCGGAAAGATGATACTGGCCCAGGTACTCTAACTAAAGAAGATATTCTTGCTGTTATCAAAACGCTCATCGATATTCGTAACGGTATTGGTATGGTTGATGATATTGACCACCTTGGTAACCGTCGTGTACGTAGCGTTGGTGAAATGGCTGAAAACCAATTTCGCGTTGGTTTGGTCCGTGTGGAACGCGCAGTTAAAGAACGTTTGAGTTTAGTTGAGTCAGAAAATTTGATGCCGCAGGATCTGATTAATGCTAAACCAGTCTCTGCTGCGATCAAAGAGTTCTTTGGGTCCAGCCAATTATCGCAGTTCATGGATCAAGTTAACCCGCTGTCAGGTGTTACTCATAAGCGCCGTGTTTCGGCCCTTGGCCCAGGCGGCTTAACCCGGGAACGTGCCGGTTTTGAGGTTCGTGACGTTCATACAACGCATTATGGTCGAGTTTGTCCGATTGAGACGCCTGAAGGGCCAAACATTGGTTTGATTAACTCGTTGTCTGTTTATGCGCGTACAAATGATTACGGCTTTATTGAGACACCTTGCCGAAAAGTGATTGATGGTCATGTTACTGATGAAATCGAATATCTCTCCGCAATTGAAGAGGTTGATCAGTACATTGCTCAATCAAGTGTTGAAGTGGACGCAAAAGGTAAAATCCTTGCTGATCTCGTACCGTGCAGACACCAGAACGAATTTTCACTGACAACGCCAGATAAGATTAACTATATGGATGTGTCACCTAAGCAAATCGTTTCTGTGGCTGCATCGCTAATTCCATTCTTGGAGCATGATGATGCTAACCGAGCTTTGATGGGCTCAAACATGCAACGTCAAGCTGTACCGACCTTGCGTTCTGAAAAGCCGTTGGTAGGAACTGGTATGGAGCGCACAGTTGCTTCCGACTCAGGTGTGTCGGTTGTTGCGAAGCGTGGTGGTATTATTGATTTAG
Source organism: Legionella sp. ST3F1 (assembly GCF_048553315.1). NCBI lineage: Bacteria > Pseudomonadati > Pseudomonadota > Gammaproteobacteria > Legionellales > Legionellaceae > Legionella > Legionella sp. ST3F1. The sequence goes on from NZ_JBLZIO010000033.1 coordinate 5,800, forward strand.
TAGATGCTTCCCGTATTGTTGTCCGCGTCAATGATGACGAAACAACAGCAGGTGAGGCTGGTGTTGATATTTATAACCTGACAAAGTACTTTCGTTCAAACCAGGATACTTGTATCAATCAAAGGCCGATTGTTTCTGCCGGTGATCGTATCCAGCGTGGTGATGTGCTTGCTGACGGTCCATGTACTGACATGGGTGAGCTTGCTCTGGGACAAAATTTGTTAGTTGCTTTCATGCCCTGGAATGGTTACAACTTCGAGGATTCTATTCTGATTTCTGAACGAATCGTACAAGAAGACAGATTTACTACGATCCACATCGAAGAATTAACTTGTATTGCCAGGGATACCAAACTAGGTACAGAAGAAATTACAGCTGATATTCCTAATGTGGGTGAATCAGCTTTGGCTAATCTGGATGAGTCTGGTGTTGTCTATATTGGTGCAGAGGTTAGTGCGGGTGATATTTTGGTGGGTAAGGTAACACCAAAAGGTGAAACACAACTTACCCCGGAAGAAAAACTATTACGTGCTATTTTCGGTGAGAAGGCATCTGATGTGAAGGATTCTTCTCTGCGTGTTCCTTCTGGAATGAATGGAACCGTAATCGATGTCCAAGTCTTTACACGTGATGGTCTTGAAAAAGATGAACGTGCCAAGAGTATTGAAGAAGAGCATCTGGCACGAGTTCGGAAGGATCTGATCGACGAGCGCCGTATCCGCGAAGAAGATATTTATCATCGCGTAAACACCTTGCTGTTGAATAAATCTGCGACTGGTGGACCAGGCGCAATAAAAGCTGGAACTAAAATTACTGCAGCACATTTAGAAAAAGTCGACAGGGAAAAATGGTTTGATATTCATGTTGATGATGATGCTGTCAGCCAGCAATTGGAACAGCTTTCCAAGCAATTAGAGTTACTCAGCAAGGAAATGGAAAAGCGCTTTAACGATAGCCGTAAAAAAATAATTCAGGGGGATGATTTAGCTCCTGGCGTATTGAAGATTGTTAAAGTCTATCTAGCTGTTAAGCGTCGTATACAGCCTGGTGACAAGATGGCTGGACGGCACGGAAACAAAGGGGTTATCTCGATCGTTGTTCCAGTGGAAGACATGCCTTATATGGAAGACGGTACGGCTGTAGATATCGTACTAAACCCATTGGGGGTACCTTCGCGTATGAATATCGGGCAGGTATTGGAAACCCATCTTGGTCTGGCTGCTAAAGGGCTTGGCCATAGAATTGCTGCACTATTGGATAATCAAGGCTCTACCGGTGAGATCAGAGATTATTTAGGAAAAATATATAATCATGATGATCAGGAACGTGTACGCCTCGATAGTCTGGATGATAGCGAATTGATGCTGCTGGCGGATAACCTGAGAGAAGGTGTTCCCATGGCAACGCCAGTTTTTGATGGTGCAAGCGAGGCAGAAATTAAATCCATGCTCGAGTTAGCCGGTTTACCTGCTGATGGGAAGACAATATTGTTCGACGGAAGAACTGGTAAGCAATTTGATAATCCAGTAACCGTTGGTTATATGTATATGCTCAAGCTGAACCATCTAGTTGATGACAAAATGCATGCCCGTTCAACGGGATCGTATAGTCTGGTAACCCAGCAACCTCTTGGTGGAAAGGCACAATTTGGTGGTCAACGGTTTGGGGAGATGGAAGTGTGGGCCTTAGAGGCTTACGGTGCCGCTTATACGTTGCAAGAGATGTTAACAGTTAAATCGGATGATGTCGGTGGAAGGACAAAGATATATAAAAACATAGTCGATGGCGATCATCGAATGGATCCTGGTATGCCTGAGTCTTTCAATGTGTTACTGAAAGAAATAAGGGCGTTGGGGATTGATATCGAATTGGATCACGACTAATCGTTCACTGAATAATTCTGACTAATAAATTTTTGGAGGCATAGACTTGGCTACTCTAGACCCGATGAGAAAACCGCCTGTAATGAGTGACCTGCTTGGTATCCTCAAACAACAGGGACAAAGTGAAGAATTTGATGCAATTAAAATTGCGTTGGCTTCACCTGATTTAATTCGTTCATGGTCCTATGGTGAGGTGAAAAAGCCAGAGACTATCAATTACCGCACGTTCAAACCTGAGCGTGATGGATTATTCTGTGCGAAAACGTTTGGTCCAGTAAAAGACTATGAGTGCTTATGCGGTAAATATAAGCGTCTTAAACACCGTGGTGTTATCTGCGAAAAGTGCGGGGTTGAACTCGCACTTGCCAAAGTTCGACGTGAACGGATGGGGCATATTGAATTGGCGAGCCCAGTAGCGCATATCTGGTTCCTTAAATCATTGCCATCCCGTATTGGTCTTTTGCTTGATATGACACTGCGTGACATCGAACGAGTTCTCTATTTCGAAGCATTCGTCGTTGTTGATCCGGGTATGACGGAATTGGAACGTGGCCAATTACTGAATGATGAAGTTTATCTTGACGCCATGGAACAATATGGTGATGAATTTGATGCCCGTATGGGTGCTGAAGCAATTCGCGATTTACTCCGTCAAATTGATTTGGAAGAAGAAATTAAATCGTTACGTGAAGAATTGCCGACAACGAATTCGGAAACGAAGATTAAAAAGATCACCAAGCGATTGAAGCTGCTCGAAGCATTTTATGAGTCAGGAAACAAGCCTGAGTGGATGATCATGGATGTGTTGCCGGTGCTTCCTCCGGATTTACGCCCACTTGTACCTCTTGATGGGGGACGATTCGCCACGTCAGACTTAAACGATCTTTATCGACGAGTTATCAATCGTAATAATCGTTTGAAGAGACTCCTTGATTTAAGTGCACCTGATATTATTGTTCGTAATGAAAAAAGAATGTTGCAGGAATCAGTTGATGCCTTGCTTGACAATGGTCGTCGTGGTCGTGCGATCACTGGTACCAATAAGCGTCCGTTGAAATCTCTTGCAGATATGATTAAGGGGAAGCAAGGTCGTTTCCGCCAAAACCTTCTAGGAAAGCGTGTTGACTATTCTGGCCGTTCTGTAATTGTAGTGGGACCAACTTTACGCCTGCATCAATGTGGATTGCCAAAGAAAATGGCTTTGGAATTATTCAAGCCATTTATTTTTAGCAAGCTGGAATTTAGAGGTTTGGCAACCACGATTAAAGCTGCCAAGAAAATGGTTGAGAGAGAAGAGCCTGTTGTTTGGGATATTCTTGATGACGTTATTCGCGAACATCCTATTCTACTCAACCGTGCACCGACGCTGCATCGGCTTGGTATTCAAGCATTTGAGCCTGTATTAATTGAAGGTAAGGCCATCCAATTACATCCTCTAGTCTGTACAGCATATAACGCTGACTTTGACGGGGACCAGATGGCAGTGCACGTACCACTGACCATAGAGGCACAGTTGGAGGCACGTTCCTTAATGATGTCGACAAATAATATTTTGTCGCCAGCAAGCGGTGAGCCGATTATTGTACCTAGCCAGGACGTAGTGTTGGGACTTTACTACCTGACGCGTGAGCGCATAAATGCCCTGGGAGAAGGTAAGATCTTTGTAAGTGCACAAGAAGCCCAGAATTTTTATGAAGCAGGTTATGTAGATATCCATGCGAAAGTGAAAATTAGAATGCCTCGTGAGGATGGTGAAGGCTTCCACTTGGTAGAGACGACTGTGGGACGCGGCATTCTTGCTGATATTCTGCCTAAGGGAATGCCTTTTGCACAGATTAATAGGGCAATGACCAAAAAGGCCATTACTAAGGTTGTAGACAGTTGCTACCGTAAATTTGGTTTGAAAGAAACGGTTATCTTTGCTGATCAACTTATGTACACTGGATTTAAGTATGCAACTCGAGCCGGTGCTTCAATCGGTATTGAGGATATGGAAATCCCGGATGATAAAGCGTCGATCATTGAGCAGGCCGACAATGAAGTTCGTGAGATTGAATCTCAGTTCCGTTCTGGTCTCGTTACTAATGGCGAACGTTATAACAAAGTAATCGATATATGGTCACGAACCAACGAAATGGTAGCCAAGTCGATGATGGCCAAGATTGCCACCGAAGAAGTTGTTGACCGTACAGGTAAGGTTTCACGTCAAGAATCTTTTAACCCCATCTTTATGATGGCCGACTCCGGTGCTAGAGGATCTGCTGCCCAGATCAGACAGCTTGCCGGGATGCGGGGATTAATGGCTGCACCAGACGGCTCGATTATTGAGACACCAATTACAGCTAACTTCCGCGAAGGTCTAAACGTATTCCAGTACTTTATTTCTACCCACGGAGCGCGTAAAGGTCTAGCTGATACAGCATTAAAAACAGCAAACTCAGGTTACCTGACTCGCCGATTGGTTGATGTGGCGCAGGACGTGGTTATTACAGAAGATGATTGTGGTACAGAAAATGGTATTTTGATGCAGCCGTTGATTGAAGGCGGTGACATTGTTGAGCCATTGCATGAGCGTGTACTGGGCCGAGTCGTTGCTAAAGATGTTTATGTTCCTAACCAGGATGAGCCGGTTGTTACCACAGGCACCTTGCTGGATGAAGATTGGGTTGAAGAACTGGAGAAGTTTGGTGTTGATCAGGTTACTGTTCGTTCACCCATTACCTGTGATACTCGCTTTGGCCTCTGTGCTAAATGTTATGGACGTGATTTAGCCCGTGGTCATTTAGTCAATACTGGTGAAGCGGTTGGTATTATTGCTGCTCAATCAATCGGGGAGCCAGGAACTCAGTTAACCATGCGTACTTTCCACATTGGGGGAGCCGCATCAAGAGCGACGGCAGCAAACAATATTCAAATTAAGAATAAAGGTGTGATTCGCCTGCATAACATCAAAACTGTAACCCACGAAAATAGTAACCTTGTTGCTGTTTCCCGGTCAGGTGAGGTTTCCATTGTTGATGATTTTGGTCGAGAGAGAGAGCGTTATAAACTGCCTTATGGTGCGGTTTTAACCGTGCATGACAACATGGCTGTAGAAGCTGGGCAGGTTATTGCTACTTGGGATCCACATACTCACCCGGTTATTTCAGAAGTAAGTGGCCGTCTGAAGTTTGTCGATCTTCTCGAAGGGTTAACGATGAATCGCCAAACTGATGAATTAACCGGTTTGAGTAATATCGTGGTAACTGATGCCAAGCAACGCACAGCTGCAGGCCGTGATTTACGCCCGATGGTTAAACTGGTCTCTGATGATGGTGATGATATCTACCTGGCTGGTACGAATGTTCCTGCACAATACTATTTGCCGGTGGATGCAATTATTAATTTCGAAGATGGCAGTGCAGTGGGAATTGGGGATGTTATTGCCCGTATTCCACAAGAGCGTTCTAAGACCCGCGACATTACCGGGGGTCTACCACGTGTAGCTGACTTGTTTGAAGCGAGAAAGCCAAAAGATGCGGCTGTTATGGCTGAAACTTCTGGGCTAGTGAATTTTGGTAAGGAAACTAAGGGTAAGAGGCGGTTGATAATAACTGCGTCTGAACAACATTCACATGAAGAACTCATTCCTAAATGGCGTCATATTTCAGTCTTTGAGGGTGAGCATGTTGAGCGTGGTGAGGTAATAGCAGATGGACCGCTTAATCCGCACGATATTTTACGTTTGCTTGGTGTTGGCGCTTTGGCGAATTATATTGTCAATGAAGTACAAGACGTATACCGCTTACAAGGTGTGAAGATTAACGACAAGCACATTGAAACAATCGTTCGGCAGATGTTACGTAAACGTGTCATTACGTTTGCTGGAGATTCAAAATTCCTTGTTGGTGAGCAAGTCGAAGAGAGCATGATGTTGCAGGAAAATGATAGGCTCGCTGCTGAAGGAAAAGAAGTGGCTCGAGGTACGCCTATATTACTTGGTATTACTAAGGCCTCTTTGGCAACTGAATCATTCATTTCCGCTGCGTCATTCCAGGAAACAACTCGTGTTCTGACGGAAGCGGCTGTAAGTGGAAAGGTTGATGATTTGCGTGGTTTGAAAGAGAACGTGATGGTAGGTCGCCTGATTCCAGCAGGAACTGGCTACGCATATCATCAAGGCCGAAAAGCGAAGCGCGCGAAAGCTGCTGCTGCTGCAGGTACTGAGCATAATACGCATATGGTGACTGCTAGTGATGTGCAACATGCATTAAGTGAAGCGCTTAATGCAGACAGTCATGATGAATAAAGCTGATCTATTACCAGTGGGTTTGAACTTGACAAACCCGCTGGACCTATATAGAATCCGGCCTCCTTATGCACTCGAAATAAATACAAATTGAAAGTTCGGAGTTAAGAATAAATGGCTACTATTAATCAGTTAGTAAGAAAGCCTCGCGTGAACGCCAAGAGAAAATCTAACGTTCCCGCATTGGAATCATGTCCGCAACGACGGGGTGTATGTACACGTGTTTACACCACAACACCTAAAAAGCCTAACTCAGCTATGCGTAAGGTTGCTCGTGTTCGTTTGACAAATGGTTTTGAGGTGTCTTCATACATCGGTGGTGAAGGCCACAATTTGCAGGAACACTCTGTAGTACTAATCCGTGGTGGTCGTGTTAAGGACTTACCAGGTGTGCGTTATCACACTGTACGCGGTAGTTTGGATACTTCCGGTGTGAACGACCGTAAACAAGGCCGTTCTAAGTACGGAACCAAAAAACCGAAAGATAAGAAATAATCTGATTTTAGGAAGCTAGAAATGCCAAGAAGAAGAGAAGTCCCCAAACGCGAGATTTTGCCTGATCCAAAGCATCACAGTGAATTGCTCGCAAAGTTTATCAATGTGCTGATGATTAGCGGTAAAAAATCAACTGCTGAAAAAATTATTTATGGTGCGTTGGAGTTGCTGAACGACCGTGTTAAGAAGACTAAGAAAAGTGATGATGAGAGTGGCGAGCAAGGCAGTACTGGCGGCGCTACTGGAGTTTTGAATTATTTCGAGCAGGCACTTGACAATGTTCGACCAAGCGTTGAAGTTCGTTCACGACGTGTTGGTGGCGCAACCTATCAGGTTCCAGTAGAAGTACGTACTGATAGAAGTATCGCTTTAGGTATGCGTTGGATTGTGCAGGCAGCACGTTCACGCGGTGAAAAAGGCATGATGCTGCGTTTGGCTGGTGAATTGATGGATGCCTTTGAAAGTAAAGGGTCAGCTGTAAAAAAACGTGAAGACACCCATAAAATGGCAAAAGCTAACCAGGCCTTTGCGCACTTTAGATGGAATTAAAAGAGAGGTATGTCGTGTCTACTCCATTAGAACTGTACAGAAATATTGGCATTGCCGCGCACGTTGATGCTGGTAAGACGACCACTACTGAGCGTGTTCTGTTTTATACGGGTGTTTCGCATAAAATTGGTGAAGTACATGACGGTGCTGCGACAATGGACTGGATGGTTCAAGAGCAGGAGCGGGGGATTACGATTACGTCCGCTGCAACTACCTGCTTCTGGCCCGGAATGGACAAGAATTTTGCACCTCATCGTATCAATATTATTGATACCCCAGGGCATGTTGACTTCATGATTGAGGTAGAGCGTTCTCTGCGTGTTCTTGATGGTGCTGTTGTGGTATTTGACTCTGTTTCTGGCGTTGAGCCACAATCAGAAACAGTGTGGCGTCAGTCAGACAAATATGGTGTGCCACGTATCGTATTTGTTAATAAAATGGATAGAATGGGTGCTAATTTCCTGCGAGTCGTTACTCAAATTAAGCAGCGCCTTGGTTCAAATCCTGTCGTTGTACAGTTGCCTATCGGTGCTGAAGATTCATTTAAAGGGGTTGTTGACCTTATCAAAATGAAAGCGATTGAGTGGGATGAAGAGTCTAAAGGTATGACCTTCAAATATGTTGAAGTACCTGCAGATATGAAAGCTCAATGTGAAGAGTACCGTGCCAAAATCATTGAGGCAGCTGCTGAAGCTACTGAAGAGTTGATGGAAAAATACCTCGAGGGTGAGGAGTTTACAGAAGAAGAAATTAAGAAGGCACTTCGTAAACGCACAATTAACAATGAAATTGTTCCTGTCTTCTGTGGTTCGGCCTTTAAGAACAAAGGTGTACAAGCTGTTCTTGATGGTGTTGTTGAGTATCTGCCATCTCCACTGGATATCCCCGCGATTCGAGGTGTTGATGAAGATGGTGAAGAAATTCATAGAAAGACATCTTATGATGAACCTTTCTCTGCATTGGCATTTAAAATTGCTACCGATCCGTTCGTTGGTAACTTGACTTATTTCCGTGCTTATTCGGGTATTGTTAGAAGTGGTGATACAGTATACAACCCTGTAAAAGGTAAAAAAGAGCGTATTGGTCGTTTGCTGCAAATGCATGCTAATTCACGTGAAGAAATTAAAGAAGTCAGAGCGGGTGATATTGCTGCCGCAGTAGGTTTGAAAAACGTAACTACCGGCGATACACTTTGCGATGTCGATAAGGTAGTAACGCTTGAGCGAATGGACTTCCCTGATCCGGTGATCGCAGTTGCTGTGGAGCCCAGGACAAAAGCTGATCAGGAAAAAATGTCAATTGCTCTTGGCAAGTTGGCACAAGAAGATCCATCTTTCCGTGTTCATACTGATGAAGAGTCAGGCCAAACAATTATTCAAGGTATGGGTGAATTGCACTTGGAAATTATTGTTGACCGTATGAAGCGTGAGTTTAATGTGGAAGCCAACGTTGGTAAGCCACAGGTTGCTTATCGTGAAACCTTGAAAGCCAGTGTTGAACAAGAAGGTAAATTTGTTCGTCAATCAGGTGGGCGTGGTCAATATGGACACGTTTGGCTGAAACTAGAACCTCAAGAGCCAGGTGCTGGCTATGAGTTTGTAAATGCTATCGTGGGTGGTGTTATTCCCAAAGAATACATTCCTGCGGTTGATAAGGGTGTACAAGAACAGTTGCAAAATGGTGTTATTGCTGGATATCCAGTGGTTGACGTCAAAGTTACGTTGTTTGATGGTTCTTTCCACGAAGTGGATTCAAGCGAGATGGCATTTAAAATCGCTGGTTCACAATGTTTCAGGCAAGGTGCATTGAAAGCAAAGCCGGTGTTACTTGAACCAATAATGGACGTTGAGGTAGTTACCCCTGAAGATTACATGGGTGATGTCATGGGTGACCTTAATCGTAGAAGAGGTATGGTTCAAGGGATGGAAGATTCTCCGGCGGGTAAAATTGTCCGTGCAGAAGTTCCACTTGCTGAAATGTTTGGTTATGCAACGGACCTGCGTTCAGCAACTCAAGGTCGTGCTACTTACACCATGGAGTTTGCTAAATATTCAGAAGCACCAGCAAACATTGCTGAAGCAATTATCAAGAAACAATAAAAGTTAATGAGGTATTGAAAATGGCGAAGGAAAAATTTGAGCGTAAGAAGCCACACGTTAACGTTGGCACGATTGGTCACGTAGATCATGGTAAGACGACATTAACAGCGGCGATTACCACGATTATGGCAAAGAAATATGGTGGTACAGCGAAAGCGTACGATCAGATTGATGCGGCGCCAGAAGAGCGGGAGCGCGGAATTACGATATCAACAGCACACGTTGAATACGAATCAGCAAACCGCCATTACGCTCACGTAGATTGCCCAGGTCACGCTGACTATGTTAAGAACATGATTACCGGAGCGGCTCAGATGGACGGAGCGATCCTGGTTGTATCAGCAGCAGATGGCCCAATGCCTCAGACAAGGGAACACATTCTGTTGTCGCGTCAGGTTGGTGTGCCCTATATTGTTGTGTTTTTGAACAAGGCGGACATGGTTGATGATGCGGAGCTTCTTGAGTTGGTAGAGATGGAAGTACGCGATCTGTTGAGCAGCTATGAATTTCCTGGTGATGATATTCCAATTGTAGTTGGATCTGCACTGAAAGCGTTGGAAGGCGACACGAGTGATATCGGCGTACCAGCGATTGAGAAGCTAGTAGAGACAATGGATTCATATATCCCCGAACCAGTACGTAACATTGACAAGAGCTTCTTGTTACCAATCGAAGACGTATTCTCAATCTCTGGACGCGGAACAGTAGTAACAGGCCGTATCGAGAGTGGTATCGTTAAAGTTGGTGAAGAAGTTGA
>NZ_JBLZIO010000034.1:0-15409 GCF_048553315.1 Legionella sp. ST3F1
CTGCAAAACTTTATCAGTCACTTGCATTGACTCACTCACCTGGGAAGGGATACTGAGTTATTAGACCTCTTGCATAATAGGTATATTTTGTTTTAGTGCAAGGCGTCAGCGTTTCGAGGAGCGGAGTTTACATGAAGTCAATGCACCGGAGAAACGCTGACAACGCAGCAATGAGAGAAAAGATGCGGTTATGCAAGAGGTCTATTCAAGATGTTTCCAGTTTGATAACTTATTCCGATGCCGGCAACACCATCAAACGTCGCCCTAATCGATTAGTAGATCGCTTACGAACTTCAGAAATTAAGCGTGTCTTCAAAACCAAAATTACGCATATCTTTTATACGTTGTGGGAAAAGGATACCATCAAGATGATCACATTCATGCTGCACAACTCGGGCATGAAAACCCTCTGCGGTTCGAGTGATTTTATTACCTTGTAAATCGTACCCACTATACGTAATTTTATAAGCACGAGGAACCAAACCCCGTAATCCCGGAATACTTAAACAACCTTCCCAGCTTTCGATATTTTCTTCACTAAGAACCTTATAGCTTGGATTAATCAGAATGGTAAAAGGGACGGGCTGTTCATTTGGGTAACGTTCATTTTTTTCAAAGCCGAACATGATAATTCTTTTATTACACCCTATTTGGGGCGCCGCAATGCCAACGCCTTTTTTTGCCTTCATCGTATCCCGCATATCTTCAATCAGCGTTGGAATTTCAAGACTATGAAAATCATCGACCAGTAATGATGGTGTCGATAACTGCTTATTACCCATTTTCACAATCGATTGATCAGTCATCCCTAAAATCCTGTTTGTTAATAAGTCACTTCCAAACGCGATACCCCAATGCATAGTGGGGACGAATCTATGCAGTACGTTATCATGATGCCACTTAGTTCGGGAAAAATTGATACTACAATACGATTCCTGCAAAGACCACCCTTTTTCTATTTCATCTTCAGCCAACTTTCGAATCCAGCCTGATTTATGCTACAGTCATTTCTTGTTAAATAAACCATTTCTATATGTTTTTTAGGAAGATCAGGATGAAGCAATTTATATTAGCCACCCTTTTTACCCTAAACACACTTCTTATTCAGCCAGTCACAGCAAAAGCACTTTCATCAACCGAAGCACAGATTAGTAGCTATGTTCTTGCCCAACATGAAAATCAACTTAATTTATTGGAAAAGCTTGTCAATATTAACAGCGGTACAGAAAACATTGCAGGAGTTAAACAAGTGGGAAATATTTTAATCCCCCTATTTACTCAGCTTGGTTTTACAACACAATGGATTGATACTCCTCCGACCATGCATCGTGCAGGTACCTTAATTGCCCAACATAAAGGTCATAAAGGTAAACGATTGTTGTTAATTGGCCATATGGACACCGTCTTTCCGATTAACAGCCCTTTACAGAAATTTATTCGTCAGGGTGATCTTGCAACAGGTCCAGGAGTCATCGATGATAAAGGGGGTGTTGTGGTTATTCTTTATGCCTTGCGTGCCCTTCATAAAGCACATGCTTTAGACGATGCCACAATCACCATTATTTTAACAGGTGATGAAGAGGACTCAGGCAAACCAACCTCCATTTCAAGAAAAGCCCTTATAGAAGCAGCGCGGAACAGTGACATTGCCCTCGATTTTGAGTGGGCTGTGACTAATGATACTGCTACCATCGCTCGGCGAGGAATCAGTAATTGGCTCATTAAGACACAAGGTAAAGAAGCACACTCCTCAGAAATTTTTCAGGAAAAAGCCGGTGACGGCGCGATATTTGAATTAGCTCGTATTCTACATCAGATGAGGATTCAACTGTCTTCGGAACAATATCTTTCATTCAATCCCGGTTTAATTTTAGGGGGAACAACAACAAGCTATGAGGTACATCGATCAGCAGGCAACGCTTTTGGCAAAACCAATGTAATTGCCAAAACAGCAATGGCCAAAGGAGATTTACGCTTTCTCTCTACCGCGCAAAAGGAACGTGCTGAAAAAAGAATACTCGCTATCGTCAACCAACACCTGCCTGTAACTAACGCCTCTGTTGCTTTTGAAGAAGGTATTCCAGCCATGCCGCCAACCCCACAAAACTTACAGCTTCTGCAATTATACAGCGAGGCGAGTACTGCTTTAGGTTATGGAGCAATCAAGCCTCTCGATCCGGGCCTGCGGGGAGCTGGCGATATTTCTTACGTCGCCTCTCTGGTCTCTGCTAATTTGGCTGGTTTGGGTCCCGTTGGGACAGGTGCCCATTCCATTAACGAAACATTGAATGTTCCTTCATTGTCGATGCAAACACAACGCGCAGCCCTACTTATGTATCACCTAATTAGTTAAGTACCAGTGTCGTTGACATTTCGCCAGCTTGGGCCGATTTACAAACATCACAGCACAGTTTATATGGTTGTAAATGACCAGCGTAGAGCAGGAAATCAATGCTTTTGGCCAAGATAGCAGAAATGTCAACAGCTCCTAAAGACCGGAGCAACTAATAGATGCAGGGGCCAATGAATTTTACGTTGTTTTTGTGAATCCCCCCACGCACTTTCAAGTTTTTTAAAAACATGAGTAATCGGATTACTTTGCTCACGCTTTTGGTATTCTTTTACTGCTGACCAGGTATTCAAATAACCAATCAACTGGGCAAAATCCATATTTTTTTCAATAACAAAAGTCGGTGCAGCGAGTTTTTCAAAAGGAAAAGGAATTGTACGGTATTCATCATCAATAAAACGTCGCTCTTTGGGCCAATACTCATCGCCTAAAACCGTTTCATAAAGCTCTGTAATACTTTCATCAAGTACAGTAACATCAAACTTCCCGAGTGAATAACACCAAGCGGCAATCATTGCTTCAGGCTTACTAACTCGACGTACTTCCTTGTAGAACAAATCAAAATTAAACCAATGCAACGCTTGTGCAATTGTAATTAAATCAACCGAGTTGGCAAGAATTGGAGTATGTTCCGCAGGACAATTAAGATAAGAGATTGCTTGCTGGCGAGGCGCAACATCTAACTGCGCCTGATTAACATCAGTCGCGATAATTTCTTTAAAATAGTTGGTTAACGCAACAGCAGCTTGTCCGTTACCCGTTCCACAGTCCCAAGCACAATCATGAGTCTTCGCCAGGGAAGATAAATATTGATACAAAGAATTTGGATAGTTAGGTCGAAAATTTAAATAATCAGCAGTCTGCTGGTTAAAATGCTTAATATAATCCATATTAAAAGCCTCCTTGCTGTTGTTATACTTTACCTCGCTGATAGGCTTGGTGCTGAGGTTCGAGACTCTCCTTTATTCTACCTTCTTCGAGCTGGTGCAACCCAATTTTCCCCATTATAGCCACTGTTTCCTTGATATCATAAATCTTGGCTTTGGTCGCTTTAACTGTGATCACTGTCTTTGGATGACTAAGACCGCGATCCAAAACTTCTCTCTTGGATAAACTGGAGTCATCCGCTCTGAATTCCACACGCCCTTTATCCATTTCTGGTAAAAAAGGTTTATTCTTTAAAATACACCGTTTAGCATGGTAATAAGAATTCAATTGCTCGTAAGTAAACTCTGCCTCTACTTTTTGAGTTTCGGAATAGATATTCATCAAATCATTCCTTGGTAATTTTGGATCGTGACACAAGGGTGCTTGAACTTCATTCCAACCAAAGATAATTTGAATCGCTGAACCTAATCGATGTACAAGATAGATTGCCAGAGGAACAGCGGCCAGAATATACAAAGCCGTAGAAGCTGCTATCAGCGGAATCAAGGTGGGCATAATAATAGGAGCGGCTGCTTCCCAAACCGTAGTAGCCAGACCCAAGGTAAAAAATAATTTTGCTACTAAAGATTGCTGATTTAACCAACTAAAAAATCGGCTAAAATCAGACTCTTTTTTACCACTAACCTTATCCATTAAAAAAGCCAAGGACTTATCGACTAAAAAAGCGGTCATGACGCTTGAAACAACAATATTCAACATTAACAATGTCTGAGCTGTCAATGTAGGGATAATCAATGTTAAAGCAAATGCAGGCTGCGAAGAAAATAGCAAGGCAAAAGCAACCGTCAAAGTGAGCTGCATCTTATGGCTTAAAATATAGCGCAACACCGGAAGAATGAGATAATAAAAGGGAATAATGGCGGTGTAATAAAATAAACTTCGCACCATTGTATAAAGGATGAAATTGCGTTTACTACGTGCTTCATTATCGGCTTTCGTATCCACGCCAAGGAATTGTGTTTCAGCAAGGCCAGCATAATTCATGGCGTGGGCAGCCAAGGCATTAGGACCTTCTTTGTCTTTTGGTGGAATAACCTCAATTACATCCCAATCCTCTTTCCAAACACCAAAAGGAGAAACCGGATCATTCTTATTTTTTTGTACACAGACCGGAGGTTTTACGTCTAATTGCTCCCAACGGTCAAAACGACTTTTCCGCCAAGGGAGATAAAGTCCAGCTGGATTTAATATAACAGCACGCGACAGCTTGTCTCCCTGATGAGTAGATAAAATCCCTACTAAAGCGCCTCCCAGGCTAATACCACAAGCATGTACTTTCTGCTGCTGTTTATCCAGCCATTCAATAATTTTTTTATGCCCACTGCGATAAAGCTTCTTTCCAGCGGTTTCAAAAGCTTCCATATCTGTTTTGATTTGGGAGAAAAAACCCTGGCCAGCTGGATAGGTAGTTCCCATGAAAATTAAATGGGGCTCCGCGTCAGGTCGGTTAATGGGCTCAAGACCATAAGCAAACACTCTATCCTCATCTTTGATAAATAAAGCCTTAAAACCCTTCGTTGGTGTTAATTCAATGGGAACTACTTTATAGTCTACTAATTGCCAGCTGTTATTAATCCATTGTGGTATGGCGACAGACTCATAAGGGTTAAGATCACCATAAGGTAAGAGTGATAAGCAATTGCTAAGAAATAATTGTGCCTGTTTAAATTGCAAAGGATTCCTTTCGGGCGACACGTTGGCAACCTGTAACTGAGTACAAACGTGTTGAAATCCCTCTTGAAAAGCTAATCGCATACCGCGCATTAACTCTGGATCACGCCTTAGAAATACCGCTTTAATGACTTGTAAAGAAAGAAGATCTTCCCAACCATTCTGCCAGCCCATCATTAATAGACGTAAGGCATTTCTGGCAATAATGTTTGCTTGTTCCTGCGAAGTGCGTCCATCAGCCGATTTTTCAAAATGGGCTGATGCAAAAAATGGTATATCCAAGCCGCCAGCATACACGTCGCCGTTACCCATATGATCTTACCTTAAGCACCCTAAAATTGGCTCCTATTCTATCACGCTGTCATATAAAATAACAAAATAATCACCAATGCAAATAGCGTTAATTTACATTCAATTCTTCCTCAGGCAAAAAGCCTCCAACCTGTGCGTCCCACATCGATTTGTATAAACCATTTTTGGCAATCAATTCTTCATGACAGCCATCTTCGACAATAACTCCCTCCGCAAACACTAAAATTCTATCCATATGAAGCAATGTTGATAAGCGATGTGCAATGACTAATGTCGTTTTACCCTGCATCAACCCAAGCAGCGATGCTTGAATCGATTCTTCGGTAATCGAGTCCAATTGGGATGTGGCCTCATCAAGAATCAAGATAGCGGCATTTTTAAGAATGGCGCGCGCGATAGCTACTCGCTGTCTTTGTCCACCAGAAAGCTTTACTCCCCTCTCACCAACGAGAGTATCATAGCCTTGTGGCAAACTGCTGATAAAATCATGGCAATGAGCTTGTTGTGCAGCAGCAATAATCTCGGCTCTTGTTGCCCCATCCTTACCAAAGCCTATATTCTGTAACAAACTGCGATGAAATAAAGTTGGGTCTTGCGGAATCATACTAATCGTGTTTCGCAAGGACTCCTGAGTTACCTGCCTGATATCCTGCCCATCAATTAGAATACGACCTTCTTCCACATCAAAAAATCGTAGGATCAGATTAATGAATGTTGTTTTTCCACTCCCGGAATAACCTACTAAACCAACACGTTGCCTAGGTTGAATGACTACCGATTTTTTTTCAAAAATTTGATTACCTTCGTGGTAATGAAAACTCACATTATCAAATTCAATTTTTCCTTTCTTCACTAGCAATCGTTTTGCATCTGGTTCATCAACTATCTCGATAGGTGTAACAATCAAAGATAAAGCCTGTTGGGCTACACCGATTTCACGGAATAAATCAGCCAGTGCATGGCACAAATACCACACCTGGGTCATAATCGCAAAAAAAGAATTAAAAATAAACACCAGATCCCCAGTGGTTATTAAATGACGTTGCCAGAAAGACAAGAGCAGATAAACCATTAGCGCCAGCATGACTGTTACTGGTATATCTAAAAACAAGCGAAAGAGGTTCATGTAAATAGTGAGTTTCTTATTACTTTGTACCTCTCTTTCCTGGCTTTTACTGACGTAGGATAATTCATCGCGGCTACGTGCAAAAAGTTTTACCGCACCAATATTGCTAAGGGTATCAACAATTTTTCCGCTTAATTTGCTTTTATCTTCTGCATTTTCTTCGGCGTAACGATTAATATTACGCGCAAAATAAAAACTAATAAAACCCTGCAAAATAATCCAGGATAATAATAAGACTGTAAACCAACCATTAATTGTAGCCATCAATATCAAGGCAACAATGGTTGCACCGAGAGTAGCTATACCATTCCAACTGATAATCATGCGAATGGCTTCAAGAGCTCGAGGAAGATCATTCACTTTATTAGCGAGACTACCCGCCATTTGATTAGAGAAGTAATGATAAGAATGACGAGATAAATAGTCCAAAACAGACATTCGAACCTGGGCTTGGAATCTTGGTATGACATAGCCTTGCCACCAGTTTTGCAAGCGAATAATGATAATTAAGCCAGCCCAGGCTCCTCCCCCTAACCATAAAGCCGGTGCTACAGCAACAAAAACACTGGTGCGATCACCTTGTTGATTAGTAATTGCATCAATAATCATCTTTAAGGAATAAGGGATAATATTGGTTTCTAAAATGAGTGCTAAGGGGGCTAAAAAAAAGATAGCGAAAGCAATAGGCTGTTTTTTAATAAAATGCCAAAAAAAAGAGGTTAACTTTTTAGGTAACATCTCATTTTCGGCTAAAGTGTAATTTAGTTTCTCTTGCATGGCAGGCAATTAGTTTAATTCAAACCAGAATAACATTAAAATGCTATACCCTACCCTTGTTATTTACACAATAATCGAAAAACCTAATAACAAACCATGCTGGACTGGAATATTGGATAGACGCCAGCTTTCCATAGAGGGATTAGCTCGAATTTTTGGAGCAGCACCAAAAACACCTTGGTATAGTAAATTCAGACTGGTCACTTCAGTAATTGGATAACCAAAACCCGCTTGCACTTCTCCAGCCAACTCTGATTTATTGTCAATCAAATAACTGGCAATTTGCCAGCGCCGGTAAGCAATTCCCCCCTTCACTTGCGTGTAGAGAAGACTTTCAGTGACTGGATTACTATTGGCTGTGATTAATAAGTCCAGCATCGGTTTTACTGTTGTACGAACCACACCACCCAAAACATCCAGAGTACCGTGAGGGATACCCAGACGCATACTTCTACCGTTTTGGACACCAAACTCTATGCCAAAACTACTTTGCGTGGTTGCCAATAATTCTGCTGCAACAGCCATTCGCGCTACCACTGAATGACCATCATTGTGATACATATTTTGATATTCGGTGTAGCCTGTACTGGCAGTAACAGACCAACGATTATCCTCAATTCCTACATCTTCTAATACCACAACTGGTGGCAGCGCCCCATGAGCATGGAGCGACAAAAAACAGCAACATAGAATTGCAGGCCAAGTTCTTCTAATTTTTCTTTTCATTCGTTGCACAAACTAAACTCACAAAAAGACTATGACCCCACTTTATACGGTATTTAGAAAGATTTTTCCACTGGAGAAAGTAACTTTTGTTCCCAAGATGAAATTCCAGGATAGCTTATTGAAAACAACGATAGAAGGCGTCATCGGCATAAACGAATAGTTTTATCTTGTTCACTATCACCTTAAACACAAAGAATGTATTTCTATTGATTAGTATATAATTTTTTAAACGATGTACTTTTCCGCACGTAATAACACAACGACAGGTTTTCATAATTCCTTCATTTCTTTAATGACTATAGATTAAAAAATAACCTGTATCATTGATGACAATAAGAAAACAACAAAACCACTATGTAATTCATCTTGATCTTAAACAGGATAAAAGCGATGATTTTTTCTTTTCGATGGTTAAGGAGTTGGGGTGGAACACGAAAGAATGGAATATGATGTGGTCATTGTCGGCGCAGGACCCGCTGGCTTATCAGCGGGTATAAAATTAAAACAATTGGCCAGCAAGGAAAATAAAGAGCTTCGTGTGTGCATCCTCGAAAAAGGAGCTCAAGTCGGCGCTCATACGCTTTCAGGAGCAGTCCTTGAACCTCGCAGTTTGAAGGAATTATTACCTGATACCTGGCAAGACGCCCCATTAGACACACCAGTTAACCAGGATTTATTTTATTTTCTTAGCAGCAAACGCGCTTATCGCCTCCCTACTCCAAAACAAATGAAAAATCATGGAAATTACATAATCAGCTTAGGGGAGCTTTGTCAGTTTCTAGCAACCCAAGCTGAAAACCTTGGTTGTGAAATTTATCCGGGTTTCGCAGCAACAGAGGTTTTGTACAATGAAAAGGGACAAGTCATCGGTGTAGCAACAGGAGATGTGGGCGTTGATAAAAGCGGTAATAAAACAGCGAATTATCAGGCCGGGATGCATTTGCATGCCAAGCAAACCCTTTTTGCAGAGGGTTGCCGTGGTCAGCTCAGCCAAATGTTAATGCATCGTTTTCATTTACGTAATGATGCTCAACCCCAAACTTATGGTTTGGGAATCAAAGAAATATGGCAAGTTTCAGCTGACAAGCATCAGCGCGGTAAAGTGATACACACGGTCGGTTGGCCTCTTGATAATGCAACCTACGGTGGTTCTTTTATTTATCACTTATCAAAAAACCGAGTGGCAATTGGTTTTGTCGTCGGTTTAGATTACAAAAACCCCTGGTTAAATCCTTTTGCTGAGCTCCAACGCTTTAAAACCCATCCTTTTGTATCTGAATTGCTAAAAGATGGTGAACGTATTAGCTATGGGGCAAGAGCTTTGAATGAAGGTGGTTGGCAAGCAATGCCTAAACTCAGCTTCCCTGGCGGAGCATTAATTGGTGATGCAGCCAGTTTTCTAAACGTACCCAAAATTAAAGGTATCCATACCTCCATGCAATCTGGCATGCTTGCGGCAGAAGCCTGTTTCGAACTTCTAAAGAACGAGCAGACTTCACAAGCAGAACTCAGCGCGTATCCAGAAAAAGTCAAGCAGTCCTGGCTTGCTGAGGAATTATATAAAGTAAGAAACATTCGCCCGGGTTTCCGCTATGGTTTATGGATTGGCCTATTCAATGCTGCCTTTGAAACCTATGTCAGCCATGGTAAATCCCCATGGACTTTAAAAAATCACGCTGATTATTCAACACTGCTTCCCGCCGCCAAAGCTAAAAAAATTGAGTATCCAAAACCAGACGGCGTCCTTACTTTTGATCGGCTTTCTTCGGTTTATTTATCAAATACGTATCATGAGGAAAACCAACCTTGTCATTTAAAACTTCGTGATCCCAAACTCGCGATAGAAGTTAATTATCGGCAATATAATTCCCCTGAAACACGCTACTGCCCTGCTGCTGTCTACGAGATTGTTGAAGAAGAAGCTGGCCCCAGGTTACAGATCAATGCCCAAAACTGCATTCATTGCAAAACCTGCGACATCAAAGACCCTCGTCAAAACATTCTCTGGTGCGCGCCAGAAGGGGGTGGTGGACCGAATTATGTGAGCATGTAATTCATTAGACTTCTTCAGGAGCGCTACTATAGAAGAGAATTGCTTCGCCTATACGGTGTTTCAACTCTTATTGTACTTACCGTATACACTCTATTTCTGCGCTCCGTATCTCCTGGCTCTTTTCTCTTTGCAGCAAGGTTCTGAAGAAGTCTATTAACCAATAATGCAAGTTCAAGATTATTGTTATTTCAGATTGATGGCGTTAGACTTGCTACGGTTTATGAAGTCCCGGTGGCACAGCTGGATAGCGCAGCCCCCTCCTAAGGGGCAGGTCGGAGGTTCGAATCCTCTCCGGGACGCCAATGGAATCAATGGGTTAGCGAATATCCTCTTCTAAATAAAAGCCAATTTATATTTAAGGGATAACCACAGGGATAACCAATTCAAATGCTACATAAATTTTTAACATACGTTACTCTTTCCAACATTAAAGATTTGGTTACTATTTTTACTCTTTTAATTGGCGCATACGTGGCTTTAAAAGGATTAAAAGCATGGAAAACACAACTTAAAGGAAATCAAGATTATAATTTAGCAAAATCAATGTCCCTCAATTTACGTAAGTACATTGAATCTTTACATCAATTTAGACATCCTGCTATTTGGGGTGGTGAATATCCAGAATTTACTGAAGAAGAACTCAAAGCAATGTCATACAAAGAAAAGCATCACAAAGAAATTAGTAATGCTTATCAAAAACGCTGGGATCATGTTATTCAAAAAAAAATAATGCTCCAAGAAAACCTATTAGAGAGCCAAGTAATCTGGGAAAAGGATTTAACCCCATATTTCCAACAACTTTTTAAACTCGAATTTCAATTAGTAAACGCGATTAGTAGATATATCGAAACACTTAAACCATCGCCTACACATCATGCTGTTGAGAAAACTATACATGATCTTGTTTGGGATCAATTTGATGATGACCCGTTTCGTACAAAACTTGCTCCGATAGTTACCTCAATTGAAGGTTACATAAAACCTCATCTCAAGTTGAAATAATGAACCCGAAAAAAAACATACGTAATAGTCTCTAGTTTAAGAGTCTTTTATTACTTTTCTGTATAAACTTTTTCTCATCTTTTTCAGCTTTTTTTCATATAAAGTAAGTAATTTTTCAATCACTAATAGATATTCCTGAGTTTTTTCTTTAGGAAAACCATTTGCTCTTCTATTATGTGCGTATATCTCTGGTGTTGCCATATTTTCGGGATCTAAGAGAAGATAGGTTCCTATAAACTCATAGGCCTGTTCATCCTCAGCATATCCTGCATGCGCTAAGTAAGTGTGTCGAATTTTCATTAATTCGTCATGAATTTTTTTTTCTTTAACATCAAACACATCAATTCCTAGCTGACTTCGTCCTGAATCAGTGCTAACAAATGTTCGGGCATATGACATAATTGCCGCTCTATAGAGTGCATCATAAATTAAATCTGCTGGATTTCTATCTTCATTAAAATTTAAATAAGTTATTATAGGTCTTTCCTCGTTTAGTGTAAGTTTTAAGCAATCTTTAGCGAACTTTATATCTTCATAAGAAGAATTAACTTCACTAAAACGTTGCGCTTCCATAGAAATTAAAGGCACTACTTTGGCATTACGATTATCTATTTTAAATGAATACAGAACAGCTTCTGTATTCATTCTTCTTTTAAAATCTTTTTTTTTCTCGGCCCGCTTATATAAAGTCTTAATAAATGATAAAGCTAATAAAATTTTTAAGATAAGTTTCATTGACAATATCCTTATTTCCTTTTGCTCGGTAGTATAATTATAGTTAAGAGACGGTATGTAAAAATAACTTTCCTGAACACAAAATATGGCAAAGTTGATAGGTGTCAGAAAAGAAAAAATCGAAGTAAAGAACTCAAATAAACTTTATCTAACTGTTCATATAATTATCGGTCATACCATATTTGGTTCGTTTTTATATGATAAAGCTTAGACAAATTAAAAGAACTTACACTCAACTGCAATAAATACGAATCTCGTCTAAAATTAGTTATACATTATTAACCAAATTAATTTTATGAGACCAGGAAAAATATTGTACAAATATCGTCCTATTAATGAATTTACAAAAAGATTAATTATTCAGGGCGAACTTTATTTTTCTAAATTTAGTGAACAAAATGATCCTAATGAAGCTATTTTTGATTACCCAAGCGAAACTGATATCTTGATTGAACAACATGAATTGGATCTGTTTCCAAATTTTATTAAGAAAAAAGACTCACCCGATGGTAGGATCCATTTGAAAGTTTCTGGTAGAACCGCAGCTAAACATGTTAGACGGCGTATTGATTCTATGTATGGAATTCTTTGTCTTACAAAGGATCCTCGTAACTTGCTAATGTTTGATTATTATGGAGGGGGACACAAAGGTATTTGCATTGGCCTAGAGTGGAAAAAATTAGGATTAATTTATAGAGGATCTAATAAACATCAACTTCCCCGCCAAGTTCATTACGGCACCACTCCTCCATTAATGAGATCAGGATACGACTTCGATAAGGTACTGTATAGTAAATGGATAAAATATCGACATGAAAAAGAATTTCGGATGATATTTACTCCTGGTATATATACCTCCCCTGTGAACGTTTTAACTGCTATAAAACAAATTATTTTTGGTGTAGCAATTAGTGAAGAAAATCGAGAGTTAGTGAGATCATGGGTAAATAATAATTCCCTTAAAGTGGAGTTTTATCAGTCTAAATTAAAAAATAATTCATACGAATTAGATCTTATAAACATCACTTAAAACTACCATCATATTGTCACACCTCGATCACCTGTAAACAATGCTCATGGCACTATTTAGTTTTTTCCATAAGTTTTATATAAATATCTAAGTATTTTTCAGCTAGTGTCCCAGAAATATAAATTTGTAGGTTTTGGCACATTTCATCTAACTCTGTAGGTGCCTTAAAATAAAGTTTGGAATATTCCTTTAGAAAAGCTTGAGATGAATCTTTTTGCATCTCAGTAAGTTTATTGTATTGCTTTTTAGCTAATAATCGTTGGTCATTAATAAATTCTCTCCCCGTAACACTATCCTGCATGTTTTTATTATATCTAAATTGGGAAGCAACTGATAAATTCTGCCAAACATAAGCCATAACAAAATTTTGGGGAATCCCTATACCACGATAATATAAATCTGCTAATGTTCCTTGCGCTGCAGGATTACCATGCTTCGCGGCTCGATCTAGCCAATAAAACGCCAAGGTAAGGTTAGGGAGAATTTTAGATACACCAGCAATATTATTTGAGTCATTATTTGATTTATATTTCTCCGTTAGATTCGCAGAATGTAAATAAATTTCACCAAGATTATTTTCAGCTAAAACGGAATGATTTTCAGCGGCTTTTTTATAGTTCTCAATAGATTTTAGTAAATCGCTAAGTTTACCTTTGGAACGAAACCACAGAGAACCGCTTTTAAATTTATTGTCATGTAACAAACCTAAAGCGAAATAAGACAGAGTATAATCATATTTTGATGATTTCGTGAAAGCATCTACTACTATATCAAATTGTTTCTGATCATGGATAAACTCAAATTCGCATAAACCAATAAGGTAATAATAGTAACCAGGGTTTTCTTTTAAAACTTTTTGATTATTTATATCTTTATTGCATTGAGCAGATGCATATGCTGGCAGCACCGACCAAAACAGTAAAAATACTAAAGTACATAAGCTGATGCCAATAAGTTTAATTATATTTTTCATTCAAAATCTCTTTATATTTACTTTAAATCCTAAAAGACAATTTTATGTATCTTCCCGACAACGAGCTTCCATTTTATTGAGATCCATATTCAAGCCTTCAGCTAAGGATTTGGGAAGTGTGCAATTAAGATTCGCTAGAGAGGTAAATTGATAAATACTTTTGCATTCATTAGCTTTATGTAGATAAAATTTCTTTCTATCTTCAGGAGAATGACTAAATACATAATCGGTCAATGATTTAGCTTCCCTTAAGCAATTTTCATAAGCAGTTTTCATTCTTTGATTTTCGCTTACACAAGCTTTTGCCCATGCTCTCTCATACATATTTGAAACAACTGTTAAGCAAGAAGAGGTTTTTTCTTGTTGCTTTTTGGCTTTAAGGATTTGCGCTTCTTCATAAATTCGATGCTTTTCATCCTTAGCTTTTATTTCATTATTTATTTGAATTCGGTTCCAAACTTGATAAGAAATAAAAATTAATATAGCCAATAGAAATGCACTAGCATAAATACAATGAATTATATAATTTGGTTTTGTATTCGTTGTTTCGTTATTCATTTTAAGTCTCGCTAAATTTATTGAACACAATTTGGGATAGTAGAGCATATTTGCTGTGCCAATTTGTTGGCAAACTTTATTCTTGGCCTGAACTCATCAAAATCTTCCAAAACCAGGGCTATATCTTGGAGACTTATAGGAATAAGAATATCCGCGTTTTGCGTAGCTTTCAGACATGAGTAATACAGATAAGCCGCAGCGTGTACGATGGAAAAACGATCTGATTTGTAAAAGAAATAGATAGTAGAAATTAAAATAAACCCAAGAGATATTCTTAATTCGGGTGAAGAAAAAATAGACAAAATATGATTGGAGTTTTCAGCCGCAAACCCGACTGAGGTTGTTAATAACAAAAAAATAAAAGCAAAAAAATAACGCATAGAAGTAGTCTCTATTTAAGTTTATTACATCAACTTCGACCACCTCGAATATATTATTATTCTGAGATTATTATTGAGCATAGTCCTACTATGCTTATTCTGAGCACGTCGATTTAAATTTATAAGGGTTTATTTAGAAAGGCCGGCATTCTATGAAAAAAAACCAGCAATGTAAATATTTTATCCAATACAGAATAATCAAAGTAGAATTATAGATTTATTATTAGATTTTTAGATTACAAAAAATAAAAATCGATTAAATAAATGACATATTTCACTGTAACATAAGTACCCCGTAGCAGAAGAGTCTTTCTTCCAGTTACACAAAAATTTGGTAATATATGACTCTCTAATAGTGGGTCATTACTACCACAAAGCCGACATATATTGTTCATGGGTTTATTTCCCTATAAATTCTTACCTTTATGGTATACGTTTGTGGGTAATTAAATTGATTGGTATTAAGGCTTAAAAATTTTTTTGAATATTTGCAAGAAATTTTCTTGCAATATTTACTAAGTTTATCTGATTGATACTTAAGCAATAATTCATATTAGCATCATTGGAAGTTGCAAATATCAGGACACGATGTCCGGGAAAAGGGAGCCAGCACATGGATGTGCTGGCACAGGAAGTGAAATTTGCAACTTACCAAACCAATTTAATCGTCCAGTAAATCCCCCTTCTTAACCACCCCATAGCGAATGCCTACAATAATTGCACTGGTTATATTCCTGCATCCTAATTTTTTAAAGATAGCTTGCCGAT
>NZ_JBLZIO010000035.1:0-7081 GCF_048553315.1 Legionella sp. ST3F1
CACCTTTTACAACAGGCCGGTACCTTATCCATCACAAACAGGGTATAATGAGGAAAAAATAAAAATGAGACCCTATGAATTTACTGGACAAGCAAAATTCAAAAAATCGAAAGTTTGTGAGTATGCCGTAGCAAGCTGCGGAAGAGATGGTGGTAGGCCCACCGAGATCGATCACCAAGAGATAGGTCTCAAACCACCTCATGCGGCTGTTGTTAAGAGTAATGGTCGTGAGTGATGAGGAAAGTCAGACATAGATCTGGCGAGGTATGAATTAGGAAGACGAGTGCAAGCGAATCACTGTTGACGCGTCGTAAATCGAGATTAATTAGCATCAAAACCGAAGGCGTCTCAAACCTTCGGGACAAATTTATCGGTAATCTGGGTTCTGGATAAATGATGCTCGGCGTAAAGGAGGCGTGATCCTGATTCTGGCTTTTCTGCGGAACTGCGGGAACCAGTCGTCTTGATGATAAGGGAGGAATCCAAGTGGAGATCCCACGAGGATTAGAGTACCAATACAAGGCACTGGGGCGGACCAACTCGTAGTAGTGATGAAGCGATTGTAATGATTGTGGAGCAAAGGAGTTGGGTCAAGCAGTCTGATTGGATATTCAACCGACGCAAGTTGGGAGGAAATATTAAAGATGACAAAAGTGTTCAATATACCGAAGCAACAAGTGGTAGAGGCTTATGAACTTGTTAAAGCTAACGCAGGCTCAGCCGGTATTGATCGACAAAGTCTCATGGATTTTGAACAAAATCTGAAAGACAACCTTTATAAAATTTGGAACCGATTATCATCGGGTAGCTATTTTCCGCCACCTGTTATGGCTGTTTTAATTCCGAAGAAATCAGGAGGTACACGAACCTTGGGCATCCCCACGGTGAGTGATCGCATAGCCCAGATGGTAGTCAAATTATCGTTTGAGCAAGAAGTGGATCCTCACTTTTTAGAAGATTCCTATGGATATCGACCTAATAAATCAGCGCTTGATGCGGTAGGAGTTACTCGAAAAAGATGTTGGCAATATGATTGGCTTTTAGAGTTTGATATTAAAGGTCTATTCGATAATATTCCACATGATCTACTTATTAAAGCAGTGCAGAAACATACTCAAAATAGATGGGTTATCCTGTATATAAAACGATGGCTAACCGCCCCTATTGTGATGCCTGATGGCAATACAATAAATCGTGATAAAGGCACACCTCAAGGCGGGGTAATTAGTCCAATATTGAGCAATTTATTTCTACATTATGTTTTTGATAAATGGATGCAGCATAATCACCCAGAAATGCCGTGGTGCAGATATGCTGATGATGGACTTGTGCATTGTAGAACGGAAAAGCAGTCTTTAGATCTGCTTAATCAACTTGTGCAAAGATTCGATCAATGTGGACTAGAGATACATCCTGATAAAACAAAGGTAGTCTATTGTAAAGACAGCAACCGTAAAGGCAAATATACTGTAACGTCCTTCGAGTTTTTGGGTTATCAGTTTAAGCCTAGATTAGTTAGAAGTCGCGATAACAAAATGTTTGTGAGTTTCACTCCAGCAGTGAGCTCTACGGCCAGTAAAGCAATGAGAGATAGAGTCAGGAAATGGAAATTGAAATACAGAGTCGAATTAAGTCTTGATGAAATAGCTGTCTATTGTAATCCAACCCTCAGAGGATGGATGCAATATTACGGTAAATATTCTCCATCGAGTCTTGAGCCAATTTGGACTCAATTCAATTCCGTATTGGTAAAATGGGTCAGGCGTAAGTACAAAAAGATCAATGGAAAAACAAGGGCAGCAAAAATGTTAGAGTCAATTCAACACAAGCAGCCTACCTTGTTTGCACATTGGCAAGTAGGTGTGGGAAGAGGCTTTGCTTGATGGGAGCCGTATGAATCGAGAGGTTCACGTCCGGTTCTGAGAGAGGCTGGCGGGGAGGTTCCGCTGGTCTACTCACCTAGATAAGATTTTTCATCCCCTAGATGTTCACTTTGACACCAATTCACTGTCCGCCTGGTTGTCCTATTATTACTCAGTCCATGTGAAGGGAGCTCCTGAAAAAACCGAGCAAGCAAAAATGAAAGATTTATCCAAATTTATAAATTTCTTTCAAATGGAAGTAGGGCATGACCTGGTAGATAATTGGACACCTGCGGTCAGTAAGCATTTTCAGAAACATTTGTGTAAAACTATTTCAGAGAAAACAGGAAAACCTTACAAAGCTACTTCTATTAATAGAACGATGGCCACCATTCGTCATGTAGGTCGATGGCTTCATCAACAACGCCCACTTTTAGCAGGCGATCCTTTGGCACAGGTCAAAGACTTACAAACTGAAGCACCGGATTGGAATGGACTAACCTCACGCCAGTTAATGAGACTAAAATCAGCTTGTGAGCAACGTATTAAAAGCTGTACCCGCAAGAATCAAGATCCACTCATGGAAACGGCACTTTTTTATTTATTGCTTGGTACAGGGCTTCGTGAGTCTGAGGTGGTTTCCTTGAATGTAGGTCAGTATCGACAAAAGGGCCTATGTGAGGTGCTGCGCCATAAGTCAAAGCGTATTAGTCAAAAAATTCCATTGCCGCAAGAGAGCAGGGAGTACTTAGACCAATATTTAGAAAAAAGGCAGGCTCAGGAGGATGACCCATTATTTATAACAAGGTATGGTACTCGCATACAGACCTTGGATGTTTACCGAATTTGCCAGCGGGTACTAAAGCAAGCTCTGGCATTTTTGCCGGAGCAGGAGAAGTTTGAATTTACTCCTCATAAGCTGCGACACACTTTTTTAAAGAAAGTAACTGATAAGCATGGAGTGCATTTTGCGCAAGAATTAAGTGGTAATGTTTCAATAAAAGAAATTTTCCGATACGCCAAGACGAAATGCAATCTACTATAGAGGAGTTGTTTGAAAATTAATCTTTGAGAATAGAGGTCGGGAGCTGGGTTTGAATAATGAGCAAATCACAAGTATAAAAAAATTACACGATGCGTATTTATATACGGAGAAGGAAATTTTGGAACATTTAGAGGAAATTTCCCCCCAACTATTACTTCTTAATAATCATTGGAATACGACTAATTTAGGTCAACTTAAATTGACTACAGTGGGAATTGCAATCGCACAAGCAAACATAACAAGGATTACAGGAGAAAAATATGAGCTTAATATTTGGTTAAATGCCTCATAGACGGCTCTAAAATTAAACAACATCAGTTATTAGCCTATATGCATAATAGGGTCTAGCTTCGTTTTATTAAGGAGAAGAGGCTACTGCTAGCCATCCGCGGACGATGAGATGATTGTTAAACAGTAATCAATTTATGTTTAAGAATGGGATTGAGTTGCTCCCTTTTATTGGTGAAATCATTTTCCTTATTACTTCAAGAAGAGGGGGATGATCTGAACTATTTTAGGAATTCCAATCTTTTTCGATTTTTTGAAACTTTGATAATGAAATGGGAATCTGAATGAGGGTAGGGCGGAAGTTAAATGGAGTTCTTCTATAGCAATTTGCATTATTGAATAACGGTCGTTTTATAAGATTAGGATTTAACGTTAAGCAAGAGTAACAGGTGACCTTTAAGTTACTTGCCTGATGGATGGTTCACCGACTGCTCTTCCGGCTTCCGCAGGAGTAGCGTTAAAGCTCGGTATTATTTACTTTATTGACCAAAATGATCCATTATGGCATAATTTGAACTTTTATTGCTCTATATAGTGTTTTAATTTCTGCTTTTGCCAGCTAACTAAAATTAAAACACCTTTTAGAGCAATTTTGTTAACAAGATTTAAATACGTAATCCCATGCAGTAGGTATTTGAAATCTTAGTCATAAGTGGAGACATCATGCAATTAAGTCGTAGCGGCCAAACCCTTATTAGTGTTAGTGAGAGCGATATTGTCGATGGTTCTTGTCAAATTCCTGCCGGCGTTACAGCCATTGGTCCTTATGCATTTAAGAATTGTACCAACTTACAAACGCTAATGCTTCCTGCTGGGGTTACATCTATTGGTAGCGGGGCATTTTGGGGTTGTAGCAAGCTACAAACCCTAACACTCCCTGCTGGGATCACAGCTATTGGTGACGGGGCATTCTTTGAGTGTGTCAACTTACAAACGCTAACGCTTCCTGCTGGGATCACAGATATTGATACTGCGACATTTTGTGGGTGTGTCAACTTACAAACGCTAACCATTCCTGTTGGGATCACAGCTATTAGACTTGGAGCATTTTTTGGGTGTACCCACTTACAAACGCTAACCCTTCCTGTTGGGGTCACGTCTATTGCTGGAGAAGCATTTGGGGAATGTAGAAGTTTACAAGTGATAACACTTCCTGCTGGCATCATAAGAATTTATGATGAGGCATTTCATGATTGCGACAGCTTAACCTTCATTATCATTGCTAGTGATGATGAGACTGAGGTAGCTCGAATAACGCAGTTACTACCTGAAGAGTTAAGAAGCAAAGTTATCTCCAAAGGTTTGTTTGATGACGTTGTTCGCTTTCAGGAGCGCCAATTAGGCAGGCTTGTGTCGGCGCCCCAAACCAATCGTCTTTATAGTTTCTTTAATTATGATAACCAGTTTATGTCTAAACTTGTGGAAAAAAATGAAGCGGGAGAAGCGATAAAGAAAGCGTGTATGAAGTTGCCAGACGATATATTTTGGCATATCAATAAAGAGGTAGGTGCTGCTAATCCTTATTACCAACAGGCACAAGCTGCTATTAAGCGCGAATCCCTCCCTAAAACAACACAGGAGTTTGAACGCTATAAAGAACGCATAGAAGAGCTAGTCACGCAGTTCATTGAAAAGGCCATGGAACAGGCAGAGCGTTTCAGCGTGCCTAAAACGCCTGGCGTGGCTAACGAAGAGGTTACTGTGTGCGCCCCTGCCGTTTGATTAAGTTAGGAGGACGCGTGAAAAGGATTAGCATTAACCTTAAATAATGGTCCAGCCTGGTGCAAAAGGTGGTTTCAATTTGATCAAAATAATTAAGTAATTTATAGGAAAGAAGGAAAAACTATCCGCTTTACCACATACCATTTTGTCATGGGCTTATTTTTGGGGGATAGGTCAAGAGGAATATCGAAAATCCCCGTTAAAATGACTGAAGTGGGTTTGACAAGTACACTTATTTAGTGTACTATTGAAATTAAAGAATACGGTAGGTATTGAATTGATAAAACCGTGCCAAATTGAATTAACAAAAGTAGCGCAGAAAGATCTCACAAAAGTTCCGGGCTATATTAAAGAAAAATTATTGTTATGGATCGATTCTGTTGAGCGCCTGGGTATTGGTAGCATACGAACTGTACCAGGTTATCATGATGAGCCATTAAAAGGGGAGCGCTCGGGTCAACGATCAATTCGTTTAAATAAGGCCTATCGAGCTATATATATTGAAAACGAACAGAAAGAAATAGTTATTATTTCAATAATTGAGGTAAATAAACATGACTACTAATGCACGAAAATATTTGGAAAAATTGGTAGGGCGTTTGACTTTAGGAAGCTCTATTCGTTCTATACGTCAAGGAGAGGATGAAAGTCAGATTGATTTTGCGAAAAGACTTGGTGTTTCGAAACAATACCTATGTGATTTAGAACATGATAGAAAGATAGTTAGTGCTAAAAAAGCTAAGGAGTTCGCTACTATTTTAGGTTACCCGGTAGAACAATTTATCGCTTTAGCTATTCAAGACTCGCTAGAGCATGATGGTATTCATATGCTCGTTGAAGTGAAAGCAGCTTAACGAGATAGCCTGTATAACCGTAGGGCGACAGATTTTGAAGGAATTTAGTAGAAAGGTTTTCTGATCATAAAGAAGATTAATATTTTGTCGAAATTAATACTTTAAATTTGAATTAATAAAAATGGATTTATAAAGAGGTAGTGCATTATCAACGCAATGCAATTAGGTCTGATGGATTGTATTTGAAGTAGGAGAGTTTAGCGAGGTCTAGACTAAACCCCAAATGTGCAACAAAAAAGGTATAGTTGATGGAAAGAACTTCTAATGATCCACTGCACGGCATTACGCTAGAGGCTATCTTAAATAGTTTGTTGATTTGTTATGGCTGGGAAGGCTTGGCGGAAAGAGTCAAGATTAACTGCTTTTCTTCGAACCCCAGCATCAAATCAAGCCTTAAATTCCTGCGCAAAACACCATGGGCAAGGACTGAAATAGAAACCCTTTATCTTGCTTCATTAAAAAGTAAAGATTGCGACAACTCATAATCACTGGAGTAATAAATAATATGAAGGATGTTTTCATTAATAAAGAATATGTTGAACTCTTTAAAATTCTTAAATTTGAAGGTATCGCCTCGAGTGGAGCAGAAGCTAAGGATATGATAGCTTCGGGCACTGTATTGGTAAACGGCATAATAGAAAAACAAAAAAGAAAAAAGATGGTTACAGGAGATACTATTGAAATGAAAGGCGAGATCTTTCGGCTAAAGTTGGGCGCCAATTAACATTTTTATACACTCAGGCCTGGTAAATAGGTGAAAATCAAGAAGGATTACAGCGTTCCAAAGGTATTTTCATATTGAGAGAGTAGGGTATTTTACTGAGAGCTAGAAAAGTATCTTAAGTCTGATTACTGCGAAAATTAGACCTTAAAACTATTCAGAGTAGGCGGATTCAAACAATAAACGCAACTGACCTACTTAAAACAAAAAAATCTTCTTCTGGAATCGAGTTGTTCCATTTTAAGTTCACTACGAAGTTCTGCAACTAAAGTATCAAGAAGTTTAGTTACATCTCCACCTTTATTGTAATTATCAATAAAGTTATTAAGAACATTAATCATTTTTTTGGATCCAAATAATTGTATATCTGCAATGACTCTTTCTATTTGTTTTTTATCTTCTTCGGTTAAATTTTCATTATGAACCCAGCCTGATAAAATCCGATATGCATTTATTAGGTAGTGTAACCCCCCCATAATTAGTGACAACCTAAATTAGAGTTCATTGCCTTATTGATCCTCTCCCCAAAATCGATCCAGCATTAATTAGAAAAACGGGCACCTAACACCTTCTGTTTGAACTGATTTGG
>NZ_JBLZIO010000036.1:0-7017 GCF_048553315.1 Legionella sp. ST3F1
TGCTTGCTATCTAAAATGTTTATAAATTCAACCTACTTTCCGATTGACTATCCAGGATGGCAGATCTTAGGGGATCATCAGACAATGATTCACGAATGTTTCTAAAAGTATGTGCACTCGATTGATTAAAGGCATTTATAACAGCTAAAGCATGTGGGTTTACCTCATTATCTCCATTTTTGCTGATTTTTTCCCTGATTTTAACAATAGTATCGTATATTTCTTCCTCAGATTCAGGATTAATGTCTCCTACCAGGTCTTTTATTGCTTCAATAATTTTTGGAACAGAGCCATCTTGATTCTTCATGAGGGGATTATCCAGTAAATTATAAACAGCCCGTATATTACTACCTCTCTCGTCGCTGGGGATCGCAAGAATTTTTATTTTCGTCTTGCTGGGATGAAAAGAAGGATCCGGTAAGCGTTGTTCTTGTAGGCTATCTTTAGCGTCAAAAGTATCTAAAAGAGACAATGGATCTTTATTTTTAAAGAAACTAGGCGCTAAGCCACTTTTACCAAAAAGAGAAAGGATTCGCTCAAAAGCGTTTAGTACTTTACTAACATAACGGGTTAGCGTTGAAGGGACATTATCCTTGATTTCTGGTTTTCGGCAATGGCAATCAAAGTCTTTTTCGAACGACTCAAAGCTATACTCTTGGTCTCCAAGATAGCGTTCTAACATTTTCTGCCCCTCTTCAGCCCATTCTTTTATAGGAGGGTTTCCTTCTTTATGTGCTGCGCTGGCTAAATCTTTAAGGGCTTTATCTAAAAGAGGAAATTTCTCTGCCTCTGCCTTAGCCTTCTTGGTTACGCGCGAAATACATTTTTCAGCCAGTTTACAGGGAGATTGATATTGCCAAAGCTTGGTACCATTCTCATACTCTATTGAAGCCAGTTCTTTGTATATCTCAAAATTAGTTTTAACATCCCCTAATGCCTCGCGTAACTCTCCAATATATTTTTCTTTCGCTTTTTGGGACAGCGGTAATTGATTGATATAATCTTCTGCCTTAGGCAGTGAGGGGCCGGTTATTTCCTCTAACTGATCTAAGGTTTCTTCACAGGCTTTATAGTGTAAAGGGTTTTCATGACCATAACCCACATAGAGTCTGTCAGTTTCAAACACGTAGTTAAAGGCTTGGCTGGCTGGAAATCGAAGAGAATAGGGGTGGTCAGCCCAATTGCCTACTAGGCTGGTACGGGAAAATCCCCAATCATCGGTGGTAACAAGTAACCCAGTGTGTCCCCCAGCTTGTTCTAAAGCATATTCTTCAACGTTTTTTATGAATCCTGCAATCTTTTCGCTTGGATAATGATGAATTTCGCTTACATGGTCTTCCGCAAATCGACTCATAACCTTCGTTATAGCGCTTGTACTAAAACTGCAAGCTAAAAGGCCAAGAGCAAATAGTTTCCCACCTTCTCTAATTTGTTTTTCTTTACTCATTTATTACCTCAGCCTTATTTTTTAGTATATATTTTGATCATTATAGGTAATGATGAATCGAAATTACAGGGAATGTTAGGAATAGTTTGTTTCCAAAAAGGAATAGCTATCTAAAATTAATGTTGCTGTAAATGGGGTCAATGCTTGAATTTTTTATTCCACGATAGAATTTAATTTTGGCCTTAGAATTCCTCATTAAAGTCGTCTGTGGAATGCAGCTAGCGTAGCCTGATTGCTTGCAACCAGGATTTACCAGCGTATTGCGCCCAGACTTTTGTCCCCGATGTAAAAATGTTAATTGATTGGTTGCAAGTTCCCAGGGAAGAGCAACCTCATGGTCAATTACAGGCGAGATAAAGCGCCGGGCGGCACCTATAATTTCAAGAAGGTCACTGTGATTTGAATTTTGAAATAATGAGAAACCTCTCCTAAGCGAGCTAAAATGGCGACTTATCAAAACTGTTTTTGGAATGGTGTAGGAAGATTAGATTGTCCATGTTCCAAGGTAATTTTTATCTCACCATAAGAGTACCAAGAATTATTTGCACTTTGAAAGAGGGTGAAATTTCCTCCTGCAATTGCGGTGCATATTTTTTCTTCATTAGGCAAAAATATTTTGCTTAATTGAAATACAGGAAATCTGGATTTAGTAGATATGCTAATCTGTCCGTATCTATTTGCTCCACAAACATACCAGTTACCACGCTCATCACCCAATACAGTATGGGCATTTCCCGGAGAAACGGAGGTAATTCTGCAATTATCAGTCAACTTTATTAACGCAGGTGTAAGCTGAACTCTTTTGTGATTAAATCCTAACTGTCCTGTGCGATTTATACCACATGCAAACCATCCTTCGTCCGTTTGAAAATAGGTACGAGCAAAGAAACCGTGTACTACTTTTACAATACGATGAGTTAACGACAATGGAATAGGAGCTGGAACAATTTGCTTATCCGTATGGCCTAGTCCTAACTCCCCATAACTATTCTGACCACAACCATAATAAATACCATCATCGGTTTCTAAGATTGTTGAATTGTTTTGCGTGAAAATATTTCTGATTCTGCTCCCACCAGGGGATGGTATTAGTTGAGGGATAAGTGGAGTTTGATTGTGTCCCGTTCCTAGCTGACCATAAGCGTTGTTTCCTACACCATACCACTCACCATTTTCCAACCTAAAAAAAGATAAATTTTTACCGGCTACAATATTTTCTATTTCTCCTGCACCTAAAGGCTTAACTGGAGTAGGGGAAAAAGAGTCGCCTTTATTTCCAGAATATAATTCTCCATACCCATTAGACCCACAACCATACCATTTCTTACAAGCTGTTCTAAAAAAAACGTGTTGATATCCAGCCACTAATTTTTCGATATAAATTTGTGGAGGAAAGTTAATCTTATTTAAATTCGACATTAAATCCTGGCAACTTAAATGAGTTGTTCCTATTCCTAATTGCCCCCTCAGGTGACTACCTATCGACATAACTTTTCCATCTTTGAATAAAAAATAAGCGGCATCTACACCTGCATAAACCCTATGAATAGTACTTTGTCGATTTCTTAGCTCAGCAAGTGTGATAGAGGATTGAGAAAAAAATTTACAAGTAAAAGAAAGATTTTTTATGTCTATATAAGAAAGGTGTTCATGATATAAAGGGTGTATTTCTTCTGGGAGTAAAGAAAATGGATTACTCATTACATTCCTTGGTTGGTTTAAATCCTTTATAGATCCTGCTTCATCTGGATCATATAGTTCTGAATTGAAACTCTACCACAGATAAGGGAGCAACATCGTTTTGTACTACAACCCTCATAAAAATCCCTTTGCCTATAATACTAACAAGTTTTATTAGAAAAGTTTCC
Organism: Legionella sp. ST3F1; assembly: GCF_048553315.1. Taxonomy (NCBI): domain Bacteria; kingdom Pseudomonadati; phylum Pseudomonadota; class Gammaproteobacteria; order Legionellales; family Legionellaceae; genus Legionella; species Legionella sp. ST3F1. Next base: position 3,316 of record NZ_JBLZIO010000036.1, read on the forward strand.
AGGCTTAAAAAATGAATCTATATTCCCAGTTTATTCTAGATTAAAGCAAACCTAGCGTTCGATTTGTCTACTGTTTTCCAAATCGCTTAATCTCTGTTTCGATAGCCTGAGCGAATGAATTATTCTCCATACGGCATGGAGGCTTAGTTTCAATGACAGTTAGCATCCAAATACTCTTTAGTTTCAAAAAATTGTCTGTATTTAATCCATTTTGTTAAAAAATGCCAAGTTAAATTTTTATAATTAATAATACTTTAAGGATGCTCTGCTATGCTGACAAGAGAAAATAAAGGTGTTTTAGTATGAGCGATTATAAGGCAATTACAGCATTACTGGGCGGTCGAGGAAAACCTGATTTACAGGAGACTCTGCTAAACCCATTACAATCTCTTCTGGAAAAGACCAATGCAATCAGTGGTGTTCATCCAACAATCCCAAATCAACAGGCCAAACAATCTTTTGAGGGGATGGCAGACCGATTGATGACCTGTCTTGCGCCAGCGAATCCATTAAATCTCTTTAAAAAGGGTTAATACAGCGAGATGAGTACAATTTATGGCAGCGACGATTCTGGGAGCCTCGTATTCGAGATGAATCAGATTTTTGTAGTCATGTGAATGACATTCATTTTAACCCGGTGAAACACGGATTGGTAAAAGAAGTTATCGATTGGCCTAACTCAAGTTTCCATCGGTATGTCAGTGAAGGTTTGTTACCGAAAAATTGGAGTAGGGAGTTCTCAGGGAGCGATTTTGGTGAATGAGGTATAGGGCATTATGTTGAAATCCTGGTTGCAAGCACCAGGCTACGCTCTCTTCTCTTGTCTTACAGGGATAACCAACCGCAATGGTCTTAAAGCCTTAAAATGCTCTCGCTCTTATAATCATCATTTATCCCCAATATGGCATTAGCCCAATCCACCCTTATATTCTCGTCAGTACATTGACGTATCAATTTAATAATCAAAGTGCATGCATTATCATGTTTTTCAAAGAGCGCATCCGCTCCCAAGATAGTGCTTTCAAGCAAATCAGCGCATTGGTTATCAATTTCACCCATTTTCAACACGGGATCTCTGAGGCTTTCTATAGGGATATCCGGGCAGCTCATATATATTGTTTCGATATGTAATTCGTAGGGATTGAGGGTTGTGGGGAATTTGGGTATGTCAGGACAGCCACAAAAGAACAAACAAGAGTAGGAAAAAGACTGCACGGTGGGGATGGCTACCGGTCTTACGGCTGTTACTAGAATTAGTTTATCTGGCCGTTGTAAAGCGAGTATAGGCTCTTGCGTATCTCTCGATATCCACAAGCTTACACTGGATTTTTCTGCTGGCTTGACCTCAACTTGACTTCTCATCATTTGACCTCTTGCTTAATTCATTGCTTTTCTTTTACTTCATGCCTGGCTTCGTCAGTGCTTAGGCGTTGAAAAAATGTACTCTCCTCCCCAGATAGTAGAAGAGATTATAACGTAATTACGAAATGGTTTAAGAGTTATTTATAACCATAATGATCTGAGTTACAACAATACTGGGACGCAAAAATAGGAAAGCGCTGAAAATACATAATTTTGCCCAATCAGCCAAAAATAGTTGCATTGCAGTAATGACATCTACATTGCGCAAATGGGAACTAATGTTGTCTGAAATTGCCCCGACGCAAAACACCTGGCCTAACTGGGGTAGTCAAATCTATTGGACCACGTCATTAATTAGTGCTCAAATAGAAAACCACAATCTATCTCTAAGTTAGACATAAGATGGTTGTGTCGGCGATAATGCTCTTTCTGGATACCCCGCAGCTAAGGATAGACTGAAATGTTCAGTAAAGAAAAATCTAAACATCCTAAATATAAAAATAGCCAATTAAATCAAAATCCTGAGGTTATTTTTCATGACCCGCATCATGAATCACTCGATAACGATTTACAATCATTATCAGCTAGAGACATTAGTCCGAGCAGTTTAAAAGGCAAAGAAAAGGAGTTACCTGTACCTGAAGATAGTTTGGGAACTTCTAAATTATCTAGAAAAAATTATGATCCCAAAATAAATCAAACGAGTTGGCATGGTAACGTTGGGAGCTCTTCTGGTAATCACTATCCTAAAGCGGCGCCGGCCGAGTCAAGAAGGAGAAATTTGTTTAGAAAGGCTGTATCCAAATCCTTTAGCAGCTTTTTTAAAAATAAAGACTCATCGAGAGCGACAGAAGAACCTGAACCTACTGAAGTCATACTTGAGGGACAGCGAATTCCCCTCAAAGTCTTTGAGGATAACAATGAGGTTACCCAAGGAGTCTTGACCACGATCGAGGACGAACTCACTGAAAGTGATGACAATAGTCTATCATCACCAAAACGTCATTCACTGTTATTAGAAGACTTGGTAAACGAAGAAAGAAATCCGATTTTATATAGGGAAATTCTTGCATGGGAGCGTTTGAAAGAAAGAGGTGATAATCTCATCGAAATATTAGAGGAATATCCTTGGCATACTGCTAATTCCATAAAATCATTATTTGATGCCAAATTACACCAGAAAGTTGAACAGAGGCAAGTTCTTCAAATCGAATTAATTAGGACACTATGTAGAATTTTACACGTAGCCTTTCAAAATTATCTTAAGCAAATAAAAGAAAAGGATCCTCAGGCTGAAGCAATGAAGAAATTTTTGTGCAATGCTATCAAATCAGCGATGCGTACTGATCTCTTTGATGAGTATCCTCCCTTTATAAGAAAATTTTTATACCATGACCAATTATCATTAATGCCAGATACGTTGGTCTATGATGATAGCATGCCTGATTCTTTTTATCGTAAAGAATTTGAGCAACGTGCATCGGTCCAATTGCGCTCCTGGAGATTTCCCGAAGCCAAATCTTATAAAGGTCTACTCATTAATACCCTGACTTTTCTGAAAGACAACATAGATCTTGAAACTTATAACGGAATCCTTGATCAATTGTTTGAGCTTATAGTTGAGGTTGGTATGGGTTTACGGGAGATCAATATGAAGACTTCGGAACTCCTGTTAGATCTACAGAAACCTGGACAAGTATTAGAACTTAAGATGTCAGAAGAGGAAAAGCCCAAACGCTTTGTTGCTTTAAGTACACAGTTGCATATGGCCACAAACGTTAAACAAGAAGTTATCAAGAAATTAGTGACTCTTATTCATAGCGAGTATTTAGCGCAAAAACTTTTACATCCTGATTTTAAGATTGATTTACCGCAATGTAGCGGGCTTGAGTCTGATATTTACTTTCCTGAAGGCAGTCATTTATTAATTGATATTCAGAAGACGATTGCAAATTTTATGAGTGAACATTCTAAATGGTTCAAGGGTTCAAGTCCTCGTTCAGGTTCAGTAATCGTTACAGCAAACTCACGAAATCTTGCGCTTATCTCGGAAGGGTTAGCTAACGCACTAAAAAATCAGTTAATGCCCTCAGGGCATGATTTGTACGTGGGGGCTTCGGCCAGCAATCTACTATTTTAGCCGATATCGTTTTATCCCTATGAATTTTAAAATTTTTTTAACGTGTGGAAAAATGAATTTTAGCCTAAAATAGTTTTTGTTGGTTCGAATGTAATGAACCATCTCACGGACTTTTCCCTCAATTAGGAGAGGCACGATGAGAAAACCAACATTAAGCCACCTGTTGAATAAAGCTAGCGTAGCCTGGTTGCAATAAAGCT
>NZ_JBLZIO010000037.1:0-4101 GCF_048553315.1 Legionella sp. ST3F1
GTAGGTTGGGTCGTGACCCAACCTACTTCGGTTAGGAGTCATGAATTAGCTTCCGCAATCGCGGAGAATTCAGCAATGATAGTCCAGACGTTTTTGTTGGGTCACGACCCAACCTACATAAGGGAGCAACTCCGCAATAGCCTTTGAATCAACTTACTCTCCACCATGCGCCACAGCATTATCGATTGGAATAAGTGCAGAAAATTATATGGCTCAAATTTATAAGGATTTAAATCCAACCAAAAGCTTTGAGCTGGGGTATTACCCATATTGATAATCTACTTTGGATATTAGAGCATGGATTACATCTGATAATGCATCGCTACAAGACGTGAATTTTCATCCCATAGGCTATCCGGAGCTAATTATAAGGGAGAACTAAAAGTGTACCTCCACCATCCGGAGGATTAAACGTGGTTCGCGAGTTCAAAGGCTTTTGTTGATACCACTTTAGGCTTGGTTGCTATCACTTGTAAGCACCAGAAATCGACGGGAATGATTTCGTCATCACAATGTGTTTGCTTCAAATATTCAGTTACAAACTCGTTTAAAAATTCTTCTGTTCTACTTACTGGAATCTGTTTAATTTGAGCACTAGCAGCATTAAAGAAACCTTTGAGCTTTTCTTTTGATGGAAAAGTATAAGTCATTTTTTCTTCAGTAATCTCCACAGGTTTTAATCCAGCTTCGATTAGCATTTCCTCATACACATTCGGCTCAGAGAAGAATCGTGGATTTATAAAATCTGTGAAATATTGTTTCCAATTCTCACTCGCACAAATTTCATCCAAAACATAATGGTAAATTGATTTTTTGTGAGATAAAAGCAATGCAATTTGGGCACCTTCAACGGCAGAGTCTGCAATTCCTTTAAGGGCTCCCATCTGATCTTTCACCCAATGCAAACAATTAAATGAAGTTATAATATCAAATTGTGCGCGAAAAATATTTTTACTTGCATCCATTTGAATAAAGCGCATATTGTCTTGAGCGGAATACTTCTCCGAAGCATATTCAATCATTTGAGTTGATATGTCGGTGCCTATTATACAGCCAGTGCTAACAATTTTAGCAACCTCGCTTGTAATAATTCCATCCCCACATCCTATATCCAGCACCCTTGCGTTAGAGGAAAAAAATATTTTACTTAAAACACTCATAGCGAAATTATATTGTAACGCATTGTTTTCACTATATTTAATTGGATTTTTATAAGCGTGGTCATTCATAATTAAGCAACTCAAGGCAAGAGAGAAATTTTACATTTATCAATAAACAATCCAGATACAGAATGCAAGGAATATGTTAATATCCCATTGGTTGCGGGCAATTGCTTATCAAGGGATTAGTAAACGAATGCTCTTTCTCAAAATATCTTCTTATTTTAAAGAACTAAGAATACCGTCCTTTAAAATAGAATCAGAAAATGTAGACCCAGAAACAGGGTTAATCTATTTCTGGATACAACTTCATGGTAAATGCACTCCTTTGCTAAAAAAAGATCCCATAGAACTTCTAAGAGAAGCGCGAGCTAAAAATTTTTTTTCCGAAGATGATTACGATCGAATAATTGCGGCTCTGCTTGAGAATCAGAAAAGATTGATTGAATTTAAATATAAGAAAAAATTTCACTTGATAAAGCATCAATTTTCTGAGCAATTGGAACAACCATTGATCGTTTATAATGATTCAACCAATAAAATTTATATTAAACCAGCAAAGGAAATATATTCTAATATAGAAAGTCTTAGGATGTTTAGTTCCGAAGATAGCGCCTGCATAGGAAATATAGTTGGCAGCCATGAAACCGAACAAGAATTTAGAATACGAAAAGAGGCAAAGAAAGAGAATGTTATTAAGTTCGATACTTTACTCTTGACGGATTGAAATTTAGAACCTTTTCACTGTTATATGAAATAGTCTTGTTAGGCATTATTTTTTTAAATTTACTTACTAAATAAGCGTTTGGTATGCAAATTATGAAAGAATATAGCATCTTCAATATATAATCCGAAATAATGATATTGGTTGTATCTCGAATGCTGGCGTCACTTAGAACATGAAATGTTATTAAATTAGTGGAAATTGTAAAAAGCAATTCCCCTATAGCAGTTGCACCTAGGCTTCTTCTAAAAAAACCCTTTCCAAACCATTTCATTCCCCATCTATCCATTACATAGGTATTAGCAAAAAAACCAATTGCCAGAGAAATTGAATCTGCAAATGCTATATGCACAAAGCCGGTGGTAAAAATAGAATAGATTTCCTGATTGTGCCAATTAGAAGGTGATGACAACAGTGATAAACCATATGTAACAAAACTGAATAAGAACTCACAAATGATAATTGCCAAAATCATAAAATAAGAAACTCTAGCTCCTAGTAGTTCTGTTATTGAATCATTAAGTGGGAAAAGAAATGGAAAAACAAAGACAGAGGAGCATAAAATTCGGCCATATAGTTCTACTGTTTTATAGCCCATTACAAAAGAGCAGAAGAATATCGTCGCATACAACATACCAAGTAAAACCAAATACGTGCCCTTATCAATGGTATAGAAGTAATTTCTTACATTTTTTAATATGGGTAGTTTCACAGGACTATCCTTGTTAATTAGTCTTCACCCTCATGGAAGTAGATAAAGCATGCTGAGTATTATTCTTTCCCATATCAAAAAGATTTGTTCGGTAATGGACGATCACCCCTTTAAAAGTGTATGCATTTAAATTTATTCTCTTAATTTGTATAGGAAAATTTGAGTTGAGGATTTTTATATAAAAATCCTCCCCATCTGAAATTATTTGTCTAATTTTAGGGGGGTCATTTTCATTTTTAATGAGTAGAACAAAATCCTTGTTGGTTATATCTCGCTCGGGATCGATAATAACTATGGAGTTTACAAGTATAAATGGTTCCATCATATTGTCTTGAGAGAACGTTGCAAAACACCGGTTATTTGTTGGAAATTCAATAGGAATTGTATTTAATTGAGTTCTCCCCTCTTGGGATAGTTTTAAAAATGAACATATTTCTGTAGGTTGAATCAACGGTATTTGTTTACAACCAATAGGTTCTTCACCAATTAATTGGCTCACGGTAATTTGAAAAAAAGATGATAATTTCTTTAAGACCTCAATTGTGGGATTCCCATTTTTGTTTTTTAACAATCTGTAAATTGTGCTTGACGGCACACCCGTCATCCTTTCTAACTCTAAAACATTTAGATTAAATTTTTCTAGAAGTTCAGCTAGCACAAAATCGATTGACATAATTCGCCATATATAGTAGTTTTCGCCACAAATGGTTATATTATCATATATGGCGAAATCTTTCATTTATTAAATTAGTTTAATTAATTCCACTGTAAGAATAAATAATTAATAGAATTACCTACGTAGAAATAAAATGGGTTATTTATTGCGAAAGGAAATAATGAATCAAAAAACAAACTGGGATCATTGGCTGACTCTTATGTTTAAGGATTTTATGACTGAAACTGATCCTAAATCTGGATATGAGATACTCCATATTTATGAATGCAAAAAAACTGGTTTCACAAAAGCAACGATTAAAATACCCCCACGTGGCACTATTATAGAGAAAAATATTAGAGACATAGTTATAGAAAATGAGTTTTTGGAGAATCTGGATAAGAAAACTATTCGGACACTAACCCACATTGCAACAATGGAGTACTTAAATCCAGACTATTTTATTGTGTCCCAAAAAATGACTGTAGAAGCGGATAATTGTATTCTGGAAATAAAATCCAACAGTGATTACAAGACGATAAAAAAATCACCAACAGAAATATCAAAAGATAAGACATTAGTTGCTAGATTTAATTCTATAGAAGCAAATAGAATAGGCTATATGGCGGGCGTTCTTGAGACGGTAATGGAATATGATGCTCTAAAGCAAGGTATTTAATTTATAAATAGTAAATGCAGGCTGAGCATGTCGGGCCAACCTGAAACACAAACACAAACACAAAAACCGAGTATGTAAGAGGTAAGTTGGGTCGCGACCCAACCTACATAAGGTAGCAATCCGCAATAGTCCTTTAAATCAACGTACTCTCCACCATGCGCCGCAACATGG
>NZ_JBLZIO010000038.1:0-3390 GCF_048553315.1 Legionella sp. ST3F1
GATTGTTGCATGCAAGATTTAAGCCCTGCCCCCATTTGTGCATTTGTGTAGCTTTTATATTTTTTGCAACGAAGCCGGAAGACCTGACCCTGGGGTGTATTACTGTGTTGGTGAAACGCGTGATTTGCTTAACCTAAGTAGCTTATTAGATAAATGTATTATATGTTGACTTAATGGTATAATATTTGTCCATTAGGATCCATCTCGTCTCATATTTATGAATTATGATCGTCTGCAAGCTAAGATAAATCATTATCTGGATATTTTTGGTTATGGGTATATTTCTGAGCAGAAATTGAAACATATTGCTGCAAAATTACCTTCGTTAAAATCAGCTTATTTAGATTTAAAAAGAGGTGCTGAACTTACAGTGGCGCTCCATTCTGGCAATGTAGAAGCAATTGCTCGCCTAACTGATCTTATAAAATTAGGAGGGCAAATAACTAAATTAGAGCAGTTAGCTAGTAATGCAAGTAGAGGTTTAATTCAATTTCAAAGTTATAGACCTGTCACCAAAAACCCTTTGCCACTAGGAGCACCACTACAAAAAGCCAATTCTGAGCCTTCTCCCTTGATGCAACTCCCTAATGAATTGCTAATGAGAATTTTCCAGAATTTATCTTTTTACGAAAAACAAAGTAATCGCCTTTTATCCAAACGCATTCATAATGTTATTGAGAGTTGTTATATTGAAGAGAACGTCTTAGTATTTCCTATCAAAGATAAAAAAATTGTATTTTTTCTTGATCCCATTAACATCAATGGTTCCCTCACCGTAAATGATTATTTTAAATATATAAATAATGGTTGTGTACCCAATAATGGCGTTATAGTTTTTGAAAGGTATTTACAAGGTTTAGTTAATAAAGATGTTGAAAAAAGGATGATGTATCCTTATAGCCTGGCATCCGCATTTTCTTTTATTGCTTCGATGATCAATTCCCTTGTACATTATCAAAATTCCAATGTTCTCAAAAGTTTTTTTAATCAGAATAATTTAACAATTTTATTGATTTTTGTAGTTATTTTGCTAGCTCTAAATTTCAGAACAAATCAATTAAAACAACAAGCTCCTCTAAAATATGGAAGTTTTTTTAACCCGAGCCCACAAAGCATGAGAGGTTTTAAGGAATTAATGCCCAGTGTCGGTCTAACTACTGCGGAAGAAAGAGAATTAGCTCAAGATTTCGGTCAGCCGAATGTTAGGCCTCAAGAATTGGTAGTCAGTAGCCCATAAGATTTGTACATTCGCGTAGCTCGGTGTGTAAGCGCAGCAGGTATCTCAAAAACAGTAAACGTCGGGCCCTTGGCCCGACACCTATCTTGAACGAAGCAAGGAATTCGGCTTCGTTGCAAAAAATATAAAAGCTACAAAAACACAAAATCAGGGCGTAGTTTAGCCATACAGATGAAACAACTGGTTAATAAATGACACTTCATTACAACCATCCAAATATTAAATTGCCCTTTTTTAAACATACGCATGACTTCAAACCCTTTAATAGTGGCATAAGCTGTTTTCATAGATTGGACTCTTGCAGGATTAATAAGCCGCTTGAGTTTGCCGTGATCTGATTCAAGTCGGTTATTACGGTATTTAATTTGGTGATGTTCAACTCGTTGAGATAGATTCCCTTCCTGTTTCAATTGTCTAATCGCTTGATTGTAGGCTGGGTTTTTATTTTTTTTTGAGGATGATGTAGCAATCTACTCAATAGGGCTTAGAACGGCATCGTCAATTTAACTTTAGGGTTAGACTAAGCTCAATTTAGGTGGTGAAAAGATGTTGGAGCAAAATCCGAAAAGATATCGTTATCCTTTAGAGATAATCAGCATTGCGGTATGGAGCTATCACCGGTTTAATGACAGCTACCGAGATGTTTCAGAGCGGCTTCTGTATCGAGGAATTGAAGTGAGCTATGAGACAGTCCGTCAATGGTGTATTAAATTTGGTCCTCATTTTAGGCATGGGATTAAGAAGCGGGAGCCAAGGCCATCCGATAAATGGTATTTGGATGAGCAGAAACTGCGCATTAATGGCAAGATTTATTACTTACGGTGCGCGGTGGATGAGAAGGGTTTTGAGCTGGATGTGTTGCTGCAGAAGCGCGCGTAACAAAAAGGCAGCCATCCGCTTTCTGGCGCGCCTCCTGAATTCCCACGGTAACCCCCCCACAAAATAATTGTGCTATTAATGAAATGTATGTATAATATTTTGGCAATTTATTGGGGTAAAAAGATGAAAGATCGTTTTGAGCGAAGTGAAGTTGTTAAAGTTTCAGAACTGGAACGAATTAATCAACTTATCAATGATAATCCAAATGATTTACTATTTGATCATACCCATGGTTTATCCAATCTAGTTATTAAGACACAAGATCGAAATCAAAACAGCAAATATATTCTGGTAAGTGAATTTCTTGGTTCTGGAGATAATGGGTCCGCATATATTGCTCATCCTTTAATGCTCAATAATGGTCAATACGAGATTGGAACAGAAGAAAGGATCGTGAAAAAAATTGATGGTAATAATTTTTTTGGAATAATGAAACAATATTGCGGGAAGTTATGCCAAAGGCAATGGCAATATGTGCTTGATTTTCTAGACGAAAATTCCACATTTTGTACCATACCTCAAAAAAACCTTCATTTTATTGAAATGGTCAAGATCCCTGGAAGCTCTCTCAAGGGAGTGTCTGGATTAAGGAGTAAATCAATACAAGAGCGAGTGGCTGTTTTTTGCCAACTGTTTGAGCAATTAAGTGTAATGCATGGAAAAGGGATAGCTCATAAAGACATGACTGACGGTAATATTATGTATGACAACAAAACAAATTGCGCCAGGCTATTTGATTTTGATCGAACGGGTACTTCAGATAAAGAATCGTATAAAACCATCACTGGACTTCAGACTTTTCCAGGTTTTGGAAAGGACATCGTCAGTCTGTGCGAAATCATGTTACGATATCTTCATCCTGATCGTTATACTCACTGCTTTGAAAGCAAAGAGGAAGAAGAGATTTATAATTTTTTTCACAGCGTCATAAAAACAAATTACGATTTTGCTGAAGGAAAATCTCAAACTCATTACACAGCAGAGTCCATTTGTAACGCTCTAAAAGACAAACTTTACAACATGACTAAAGATGCTAACGAAAGGGTTCAATCTGTATCAACCATTCAAACTTTGCATCGATTTTGGAAGTTCTCCCCAGATAAAGCTCAAGAATTGGATGCTAACATCAATTTTTCTATCTAAGTCTTTGAAGAGAAAGTTTGCTGGACTTAATAAAAATGAACATCCAAGGGATGGAAAATCTTATCTAGGTGAGTAGACCAGCGGAACCTCCCCGCCAGCCTCTCTCAGAACCGGACGTGAACCTCTCGATT
>NZ_JBLZIO010000039.1:0-3354 GCF_048553315.1 Legionella sp. ST3F1
GCGGTTAGTATTTTTTATTCTCATTTTACGTTTTTATTAAAGATCAAAATCTGCCACCTTTTACAACAGGCCGGTACGTTATCTAGCTCAAAACTATGGGTCACCCATTGATACATGCTAGTAATTTAAATTTTAATTACTGGAACCAAATCAGCTCATAGAAATAGAGTGAAAATATGAGGAAAAAATTATAGCTTACCTTTTTGGCTATAATTAGATTATTTTTTTAAAGTATTGATATGAACAGAAAACCGCCAGCTAAAGTTCTTAAAATTTTAAGGGAGGAAGTAGGTTTCGGATGCCCAATTCAGAGTTGTGGAAACCCCTACTTGGAATGGCATCATTTCGATCCGAAATGGGGAGAGTTAAATCATCACAATCCTGAAGGGATGATTGCACTTTGTCCTGAACATCACAGGAAAGCAGATGCCAATACCTATACAAAAGACCAACTAAGGAATTTTAAAAAAAATAAACAATCTCAAGTATCTGGAAAATTTGACTGGATGCGGCACGACCTCGTGGCTTTGGTAGGAGGAAATTTTTACCTTAACACTTTAACTATTTTTCAGTTTCACGGACAAAAATGCATATGGTTTAATCGAGATAAAAACGGTTATCTGTTACTAAATATCGCATTAATTGGTGAAGATGAACCAATTATGAAAGATAATTTCTGGATATTGAATGAAAAAATAAAAACTGTTGTTTCACCTCCCAATGGTAGAATGTTAGAAATTACTTATACCAATAATGATTTTTTGAAAATTGAATTTTTGGAGATTAGCTCCAGAAATGACTTAAAAAATGATTTTTCCCAACTTTCTCGTTGTGAAATAGAATATCCTATAACCTCTGTAAAAATTATGTACGAAGCAACCCAGGAAGGCATCTCTTTTAACTCCTCAGAAACTACAATAAAGAATCGTTTAAAAATGACTGGTTGCTTCTTTGTAAATATAGGTATTGCGATTAATATCAATGGAGCAGAAGGCGGAGCAATTGTAATTGAAGAATAATACAGAGAAGCAAGCGCAGCCTTAATGGGCATTGCATAATCAAGGTCTTCATTCTTTAAAATCAAACTACTATATTTGGGGAACTAACCCATTTGTTCCTGTTCTTCCTCTGTAGCAATCTATAATATAAATGGGAGAACAAAACTCCCTACGTCATTGTTTTTGTCAATGGCGAAGGTAAGCAGACCTTGCGGCTTAAGATGAGCCGTAAGCAAAAGGCATTCAAGGCGCTTATCGCACTCAGAAATTAGTGCGCATAAATTTCTGAGCGACGTAATTAAACGCGTCGTTAAATAAGGACAGGTTTAAACAGCCTGCCGGCAGGTTGATTTATGAGATTTAACCATGAATCTAACTTGTGTAATCAATATTTCTATAACAATAAATATAAAGGTATGTCGGTATGGGTGCTTTTTAATTTTAATGTTAATGGGATATTGATGTTTAAGCTTGGCGAGAGCTTTAATCTCGCCCTTTTAAGCGAAACTCTATCAGGGCTTGAATTTTGATAAAAAAATTAATTAACAAATGCTAAATATTATTAAGAGATTCAAGAGCACATACAAGATTCAGGCCCTGAACACCTTTGTTTCATTTATTAAACACATCAACAGTCAGAGTTGATAGAATAATCTTTAATTAGCTTCCCTCCTAAATATTGTGGATGCCCTAAGTCTGGCCAATCATATTCATACAATTTGCCTTGTAGCTGTTGTGCAACTTTATCAGCATCGGCTTTCTTATCAAAAGGTTTTAAACAATGATCCCCGCTTTCTTTTTCATCAACTATTACAGCATAATATTTTTTTCTCATGAATCTCTCCAATTCTTGACCAGTATTCTAGTAGAGCAGAGTATAGCTACGGCTCATTATAGCCTAGCTTTGAAATCAATATTTCAATGTACCTCAGATGAAATCATGGCAATGGTATTTTCTTAAATTTACTTGAAGAAATTACGAGCATTTTGGTTAATATACTCACTTTGAACAATGTTTGTTAACTTTATAGCTCTCGATTTTGCTACGCCAAGAATTTTTAATCCCCCACTTAATTAAGAGTAAAGAAACCCCACTTTATTTTATCAATGTGTAATTTTTACTCATCATGAATATAAATTGATTAGCAATAGCTATGTATTACAGCGCTTTTCTGCCGCGTATGATTATTTTTTTAGATATCTATAACAGTCGCGAGCTTTATGACCGAATGCAGGTAAATGAAGCCCTTCCTTTAATATTCCCTGATTTTCAAATCCAAGTTTTTCAAGCACTCTGATTGACCCATGATTATCTAGATCACATACAGTCGATATTTCTTTTACATCCGATTGTATTTGTAGCCACTCAACAACTGCAAGGCCTGCTTCAGTAATGAGACCTTGGCATTCAAATCTGCGACTAATTCCATAATGAATTTGGGCATTCCTTTCTTTCAATGTCACAAGAAACACTCCGATTGCTTCCCTATTCTTCCTTAAAGAAATAACCCAAGCAAACTCCGGTAAACTCTCTTTCCAGGCAATATCGCACCACTTTGTTAAAAATTGCAGGGTTTGTTCTATATTAGAATGGGGTTGGCGAGTAAGAAATCGAGAACTCTCGATATCTGAACAATAATTATAAAAAAGACTCTCCGCATCACCGTCGGAGGCAGGTCTTAAATTTAATCGCTTGGTAACAATCGGTGACGGAGTCATAAACAAATACCTTTTAATGTATTTTCCTAGTATAGATTTAATCCACCCTAAAATGCTGAATAAAGCTCGGCATTAACATCAACTGCTCTTAAATATACTCTGGTTAAATCAACGCCCTCAATAGGCTCTTCAAAAATATTACGCGCATGAAACCCGTCTGTATTCTTAATAAAAATCGCTCTGCGTTCGCACTGGGGTATACAAATTTTTATAGCGTTATTTTCTAAAGAATCGCGAATGCTTTGCACAAATTCTACGTGTTCTATTGGATTGTTGTCTGGAAGAACTTGACCGTTTAAAAAGAACCGTTGTTCTCCCTTTTTGTTTAATTGACTAATAGGCGTTTCTACGTAATTCTTAATCGTATTGACTATATCCCCTCTTTCATCAACATGATAATTAGGATTTAATTTTATTTTAATTCTCATGTTTTCATCTGTAGTGATAACCCTGTATTTTTCCCTTTCCTCCCATAATGCTGTAGGAATCCACATAAAATTACCAGGCTTCTGATCCTCTCCCCAAAATCGATCCAGCATTAATTAGAAAAACGGGCACCTAATGATCCTCTCCCCAAAATCGATCCAGCATTAATTAGAAAAACGGGCACCTAACACCTTCTGTTTGAACTGATTTG
>NZ_JBLZIO010000040.1:0-3352 GCF_048553315.1 Legionella sp. ST3F1
TGCCAATACAATTGATTGCATTCCCCATCAGGCATGGCAAACAGGCTTAAACAAGTACCGGCATTTTGTTCAGCACGTTGTTTACAACGCGCTAAAAAACCTTGCTGAAATACATCGATACCTTGTTTAAGAAGCGTTAGTAAAGCGTCAATTTCATCACCAAGCTCTTGCTGAATCGTTTGTGCCTTAAGGCTTGGGTAACCATGGGGTACAGTAATAGGGTCTTGAATTAGAGCCTGTTTTTCGACGAGTAAATGATATAATTCTTCAGTGAGTAAATTAGCCACAAAAACCTCAAGGTATTGATTGATTAAGTGCCCCGGCAGTTCTCTACCGCGAGTGTAAATAAAAAAATAACCTCTTAAGCGGAGGGGCCACTCAAACTGGTTTTTAAGAGACTGGCGATTTCATCGGCGCTGGAATTGGCCGAAGAACGCGGTTCCTCTACGAGCAAAGCAGTAAAGTCCGTAGCGATTTTAGCCATTTGTTTATGCCGTTCGGTTTGCATAAAAAAGGTGGTTCCGGTCATATAGAGTTTCCAACCAATAGCCAGCAGGCCAAGACCTGTAGCCGCAATGACGATATTAGCGAGAATAGGTTTCCACAATGCGCGGTGTTGCATATCAAACATACTCTGCTGTAATCCTCGCTGAAACTTTCTTTGTGCGGCCTCTTGCTCTGCTTCATTTTGGGCATGAATGAATTGGTTGGCGAAGTGACTGAGACTGATTGCTAAGCAAAGGGCTTTTTTACCCTCCGTTTCGGCTTTCTTGTCATTGGGTTGATTATATAATTTCAGTCCGTGGCTTTTTAACTGATTAATCTTATTATAAAGCGCTAGAATTTGTTCGTTCCTCTTAACTGAGTAGGCTGGATTCGTTGGCGTTACTACCACAGGCAATAAATTCAAGGCTGCTTCAAAATCTTCTCTAACAATTATTCGCCGGAGGAGGATTTGCCCATTAACAAGATCCGCAGTGACGGCATCAAGACGATCGGCCGGCGGTAATAGCTCTAAAATCAGGCTAAAACCTTCTGGTATCTGTCTACTGGCAAAGTGCAAAATGCCCTCGTTATTAGCCGTCCTTGCTTCGAGGAGAGTAGCTAGCCGCTCCTCTGTGGATAACGAAGAAATAATAAGCTTCACTAACCCATAATTTTTATAGGTTATGGCAAATTCCAGGTTTGCAGAAAAACCAGCGAGTTGCGCAGTATTTTCAATAAGAAGCTGGTTAAGATCATCTAACTGTCCGCTATTAAAGAGTCCGCTTGTTATCATCGTACCCAGCTCTTCTGACGGGGTCGGAGCATAAGCCATAGCAGCAAGGACAATATCGCTTATGGTAGCTTTCCATTCCGGATATCGCAGATCGGGAATAGCTTGTTGTATTACTTCAAGAAAATGCTTTTGTGCCACTTGTTGCTCGGCATCGGTTTGCGCACTAATAACACGATTGGCAAAATGGCTAAGACTCATTGCCAGGGAAATGACTTTTTTGCCTGCTGCTTCAGCGTTTCTATCATCAACCTGGTTATATAATTCCAGGCCATCATTCTTCAACTGTTGGATATGCTCATAAAGCGTTGCAATTTGTTCGCTCTGCCTGGATGAGTGGGCTGTGTTTGTCGGGGGGGCGATTTCTGGCAACAAACTTAAGACGGTTTCAAATTCTTCACGGGAAGAGATGAGTTCGCTGGCACTTACGTCGTCGAACAACCGTTCAGCAACGACACGGAGGCGATCAGTCGGTGGCATCAGTTCTAATATTACTTTGAATGACTCTGGGTGAAAGATTGCGCGTAATAAGCCACTTCGGCTTCCTTTCTCGGCTGATAGTGCGGTTAGACGCACATGCTCTGGTAATAGACTCAACGTGGTATCCAAGGTTTCTGGGTCATCAGCGATAAGGTATAGAACCGTAGGGCGTTTCGCCGTCAGTGCAGTCAGGCGGTGCTCTTCGGGCAATAACCCCAAAATCCAATGGAAGTGTGAGGGCATTCTCATGGTGGCGAAAGCCAACATGGGGGTACCGTCAGATGTTTTGGCCTGGAGGAGAGCCGCCAGTCGTTCCTCAAGGGGTAATGAAGTAAGAATTAATTTGAGTAAGTCATGATTCTTGTAGCCGATGGCTATTTGCAGACTGGCAGAAAAACCACCCAATTGCTCAATCAGAAAAGCGGCAGGTTGCTCCTCTTGCGCCAATAAAGAGAAAATGAGTTTTACTAGCTCATCATTGTGATGATCGAGGGCAAACTGTAAACAGGCAGAAAAACCGCCCCATTTTTCCATATTATCAATAATGGCTTGATTAAGGGCGGTTAGTTGTTCCCCTAAAAAAATCCCACTTGCCATCATGTCTCCCAGTGACGTGGCATCGTAGGAAATTTGTGCATATTTGAATAACATGGGGTAATAACCTGGAGGAAAGGCAAGGAGCAGATCTAAAAGGACATGCATATCTTCAATAACCAATGCTTCCAGGTTTTTCTTAAGATAGTTTAGTGGGAGTGCCGTTGGGCTATCACTTACTGAAGATAAAGCATGAGACTTGCCATAGGACTGATGAATACCCTGTAATTGTTCGGGTGATAAATCCGGTCTGGTATCCAGAGTACCTGCATTATCCTTGTTATTTAAAATTTCTTGTAAATAGGCAGCAGCCTGCTCCACACAGTTTTCAGCTTTTAAATGCTTACACACGTAGTCCAATGAAACGCCAGATGACAGCGTTTCTAACTCTAATAGCGCCTCTTTCAGGGTGTCAGGAAGCGATTCCAAATAGCCAAAGAAATCGGTTACCGCTGTTTGTGCCTCAAGACTGGCATAGGTTTCCCCGGTTAAGGTTTCACCGCCTAAAAGAAACTGCTGGATGAATTCTTTAATAACTTCTCGTGGTGATTGACCTTTGCTTACTGCCAATAAATGTTGGCGTAGTTTTTTAAATGCTTCATTATGCTGATAAAGGGCTTCAGCTAACTCTGGATATTGTTGGAAGAGGCTGTTAAAGAATTTTGTATGGGTAGTAAACTCCCATTGCACGAGATCAGTCACATCAAAAAGCTGGCCGCCGCTTACGGCAAATTGGCTCAAGGCAGTACGAGAAGGCTCTTGGGTTAAACAGGCAAGATTGTTTGCTTCAAAATGAAAAACTGGATTTTTTACGCGTTCGCGCAGAGACTGTTGGCGATTTTCTTCCGTTACTTCATAGCTAATCAACATGGTGTTATCAGGAAGCAACAGCCGCAACATGTCTCCCATGGTCTTGGGCTCAAATAGACGTTCGGCAATTTGCCAATACAATTGATTGCATTCCCCATCAGGCATGGCAAACAGGCTTAAACAAGTACCGGC
>NZ_JBLZIO010000041.1:0-2973 GCF_048553315.1 Legionella sp. ST3F1
GAGGTAACACAAGCGAATTAGTATTGTCTTTTGTTGTTGTATGACTTTGAGGAGACTCAGGTTATATGGTCAAGAAGAGAAGCGCAAACGGTGGATGCCTAGGCAGTAAGAGGCGAAGAAGGACGTGGAATCCTGCGAAAAGCTTTGGTGAGCTGGAAACGAGCGCTGACCCAAAGATGTCCGAATGGGGGAACCCGGCTTTACGTGAGTAGAGTCATTCATACCTGAATACATAGGGTATGAAAGCGAACTCGGGGAACTGAAACATCTAAGTACCCGAAGGAACAGAAATCAATTGAGATTCTCCTAGTAGCGGCGAGCGAACGGGGAGGAGCCTGGTGTGATTTATTTTTTATGCGAGTAGAAGAGTCTGGGAAGGCTTACCGAAGGGGGTGATAGTCCCGTATACGAAGCATGAGAGAGGAACTAAGCACACGAACAAGTAGGCCGGGACACGTGTAATCCTGGTTGAAGATGGGTGGACCATCATCCAAGGCTAAATACTACTTACTGACCGATAGTGAACCAGTACCGTGAGGGAAAGTTGAAAAGAACCCCGGAGAGGGGAGTGAAATAGACCCTGAAACCGTTTGCGTACAAGCAGTGGGAGCATGTTTTCGGACGTGTGACTGCGTACCTTTTGTATAATGGGTCAGCGAGTTACTTTCAGTGGCGAGGTTAACTGAATAAGGAAGCCGTAGAGAAATCGAGTCTGAATAGGGCGCGAGTCGCTGGGAGTAGACCCGAAACCGGGCGATCTAGCCATGTGCAGGATGAAGGTTGGGTAACACCAACTGGAGGTCCGAACCGGGTAATGTTGAAAAATTATCGGATGACGTGTGGCTAGGAGTGAAAGGCTAATCAAGCCCGGAGATAGCTGGTTCTCCCCGAAAGCTATTTAGGTAGCGCCTCGTGAATGATTACCGGGGGTAGAGCACTGTTTCGGCTAGGGGGCTGTCATGGCTTACCAAACCGATGCAAACTCCGAATACCGGCTAATTGAATCACGGGAGACACACGGCGGGTGCTAACGTCCGTCGTGAAGAGGGAAACAACCCAGACCGCCAGCTAAGGTCCCCAAGTTATGGTTAAGTGGGAAACGATGTGGGAAGGCACAGACAGCCAGGAGGTTGGCTTAGAAGCAGCCACCCTTTAAAGAAAGCGTAATAGCTCACTGGTCGAGTCGGCCTGCGCGGAAGATGTAACGGGGCTAAAACCATACACCGAAGCTGCGGATGTGTAGTAATACACGTGGTAGGGGAGCGTTCTGTAAGCTGATGAAGGTTCATTGAGAAGTGGGCTGGAGGTATCAGAAGTGCGAATGCTGACATGAGTAACGATAAAGAAGGTGAAAAACCTTCTCGCCGGAAGTCCCAGGTTTCCTGCACGACGTTAATCGGAGCAGGGTGAGTCGGCCCCTAAGGCGAGGCAGAAATGCGTAGTCGATGGGAACCAGGTTAATATTCCTGGACTTTTTATAAGTGGTGAAGTGGGGACGAAGAAGGCTAGATGAGCCGGGCGTTGGTTGTCCCGGTACTTGCATGTAGGCGGAGAGACCTGGCAAATCCGGTTTCTCATTAACGCGGAGGTGCGAAGTGGTTCTGACCTTTCGGGGTGCAGAGAAGTCATTAATGCCAGGCTTCCAGGAAAAGCTGCTAGCCATAACTTATAGAAAACCGTACCGCAAACCGACACAGGTGGACAAGTAGAGAATACTAAGGCGCTTGAGAGAACTCGGGTGAAGGAACTAGGCAAAATGGTACCGTAACTTCGGGAGAAGGTACGCCCTTGCCGGTTAGTTGTTTTACATAACGAAGCTGGTGAGGGCCGCAGAGACCAGGTGGCTGCGACTGTTTATTAAAAACACAGCACTCTGCAAATTCGTAAGAAGACGTATAGGGTGTGACGCCTGCCCGGTGCCGGAAGGTTAATTGATGGGGTCATCTTCGGAGAAGCTCTTGATCGAAGCCCCGGTAAACGGCGGCCGTAACTATAACGGTCCTAAGGTAGCGAAATTCCTTGTCGGGTAAGTTCCGACCTGCACGAATGGCGTAACGATGGCCACACTGTCTCCACCCGAGACTCAGTGAAATTGAAATCGCTGTGAAGATGCAGTGTACCCGCGGCTAGACGGAAAGACCCCGTGAACCTTTACTATAGTTTTGCACTGGACTTTGATGATAACTGTGTAGGATAGGTGGGAGGCTAGGAAGTGCAGACGCTAGTTTGCATGGAGCCAACCTTGAAATACCACCCTGTTATTATTGAGGTTCTAACTTGGGCCCATAATCTGGGTTGAGGACAGTGTATGATGGGTAGTTTGACTGGGGCGGTCTCCTCCCAAAGAGTAACGGAGGAGCACAAAGGTACCCTCGGTACGGTCGGACATCGTACCAAGAGTGTAAAGGCAAAAGGGTGCTTGACTGCGAGACTGACGGGTCGAGCAGGTACGAAAGTAGGTCTTAGTGATCCGGTGGTTCTGTATGGAAGGGCCATCGCTCAACGGATAAAAGGTACTCCGGGGATAACAGGCTGATACCGCCCAAGAGTTCATATCGACGGCGGTGTTTGGCACCTCGATGTCGGCTCATCACATCCTGGGGCTGAAGCAGGTCCCAAGGGTATGGCTGTTCGCCATTTAAAGTGGTACGCGAGCTGGGTTTAGAACGTCGTGAGACAGTTCGGTCCCTATCTGCCGTGGGCGTAGGAAAATTGAGAGGAGCTGCTCCTAGTACGAGAGGACCGGAGTGGACGAACCTCTGGTGTTCCGGTTGTGACGCCAGTCGCATTGCCGGGTAGCTAAGTTCGGACGGGATAACCGCTGAAAGCATCTAAGCGGGAAGCCTCCCTCAAGATGAGTTTTCCCATGAAGCCCGTTGAAGACTACGACGTTGATAGGCGAGGTGTGGAAGCGCAGTAATGCGTGAAGCTAACTCGTACTAATTGGCTGATTGTCTTGACCATATAACCTGA
>NZ_JBLZIO010000042.1:0-2439 GCF_048553315.1 Legionella sp. ST3F1
AGGAATGCAAATGAAATAACATGACGTCAGCCATAATTTATCTCCTGGATAGATTGTGGTCAGCTGGTAGCGGGGGACTGCGAATCCCTCCTATCAGCGCTTTTAGTGCATTTAAAAAACTACAAACGCGCTTCAATCTTATTTTATTCCGCAGTGAGTTGCAACTGGAAAATTTAGTGTGTTTTCAGGGGGCTCGCTGTGGAAGTCGGTTCTCTGATGGGTGCTTCTTTATAAACTTTTATTTACCACTTAATTAAGTGGTAAGTTAAAAATTCTGGATGAAGTAAAATCAAGAGTGATAAAGTTAATAAATATTGTTAACTTATCAAAGTTAATTTATTCCATATTTCAATAAGTAAATTAACTACAAAAATGTTAATAGACTTTGCTATGAGTAAATACAGACATTAAAACCGAAAATTGTGATCGTGTTAAGTTTGGCGTTGCCTAGAGTCAGGTAACAATCCAGTTAAAGTAGTATAAGCTGCAGACGCTTTTTCATATAAATCGTCATAAGTTAATATTTCATCAATTTTATAATGAGAATAAAGCATGTTCTTATAACCGTTTATATCTTCGATATTTTGAAAACTTGATTCAGTAGATCTGCTAATTATAAGGCATGTAGTGCACTTCTGATGTATTCCAGGATATACTGTTTTTAGTTCACTGTAATATTCTTTAATGTACGTAAGCCATTCTGCAATTTGGAATGCTGCTTGACCTGCTTCAGAGGTAGGATGTCCTTTACGAGTAGCAATTTTTTTTGATGCACGCTCTAACTCTATTAATTTATATGATGTACTTTGGTAGATAACTATAAAATCAGGTTCCACATATTGTTTACCGTTCGGTGAGAGCTCTCCTTGTGGATATTTAAATCGCGGCTTACTTTTACAATGTCCATAAACATCCAATAAAACGGGATATCGCTCAAGCAGGGTATGAAACACATCTTCCGTTTCATGAGATTTAAACGTCAGAACCTTTTTAAATTCATCGAGTGCAGTTCTTAGTATTTCTAAACGATTAAAAAAATTCTCAACCCAATGCTCTGTGTGCCCAAAAGATAAATATCCTCCTGTCAATTGTTCTGGCCGTGATAGTTTTTTTGCATAGTCCCTTCTTATATCACTTTTAACTCTCAGACTAACTATTCTTTTGTCCCAAGCCGCTTTGTCTATATGCTGATAGATCTCTAAATATTTAAAAAAGCGTTTATTATTGAGGTCAGCAGGAAAAAATCCTAAATTCTCAATTATATCTGGTTGTCCAAAATTAGACTTATCACTTGGGAAGTCAGGAGGAGGAAAAATTTCATCAGCTCCAAACGTCAAATCCTCTATTAAACCGCGTAGTTTATTGGTAATTACTCGGAGATTTAATGTGATTTTTAATCGGTCATTTTGGTAGACGTGCTCATAAAATAAATTTTTAATCCTCCCTCTCCAAACCCTGTGTGAAATGTGCTTTTGAGGAACAATTCTATATATACCTATTGATCTATTTTCAAGGTTATTGTCTTTTAATATTTGACAAATTCCTATTGGTGTCTTTGTGGGTTCTGTATCCACTTTTATAGCTGGGCCTCCAGCTATAAACCAATTTGGTGGTTCATCTGCAATTTCTGAAATTATAACCCCATCATTAGCCAAATAGACATCAAAGCTATTAGATATAAGAAAGGGGGATATATGTAGTGGTGGGTAGCCTGCACCATCAGGTGGTGGAGTTGTAAATCTATGAAATACTCTGCGGTATTCCTCGATGTATATGAAAATAAATTCTGCTAATTCATTTGGTTGTATCTTCATAAATAAATACCTTATTAAACTTAAGAGTAGACACTTAAGCCTTAGGATTTATTTTGAACAATCCAATTTCTCTTTTTGATTCCATATGCCAATAAAAATCCCATTGGCTTAAACTGATTTTATTATCTCTCTAACATACCTCCTTTTTATAAAGATATCTGCAATTCATAGTAGTCAATTCCAATATCTTCTATTTTATAATTTTGCATTTCGCTCATAAACTCTTAGATTTGTAAAAGCGAGTTACTGTCTTTCTAGCTTGAGTATAGAGTCTTTTTATATAAAAATATTAAAAAATTGGACATAATCAAACTATTATTTTTTTATTTATAACCCTTGCAAGATTGGAGCAAAGCAAGCGTAGCCTGGTTGCTTGCAACCAGGATTTCTATTTAATCTACTATTTTTTTTCACCAGAATTTACTCATATGAGTCAACACAGATAGAGAGAAAGGGGCTTTCCTTCTTTCTTACTCCCTAAAGGCACGCTCTCATATTAACTTGGACAAAGGGGAAAGTTTGCCTGCTCAGAGGTGCTTCCTGTAAACCCTGGTTGCAAGCAACTGAATCTTCTACATAAGTCTGTATAGAAAAACTTCATAATAGAATTAAAATCCCCTTTAAA
>NZ_JBLZIO010000043.1:0-2309 GCF_048553315.1 Legionella sp. ST3F1
GTGAATGTTGCCAACAATAACCTGAGCAGCGGCGGTACCTTGACCATTGCCGATGTCGATGCCGGCCAATCCAGTTTCATCGCCCAGCCTTCCGTGGCAGGCACCTACGGGACCTTTACCCTGGCTGCCAATGGGGTGTGGACTTACACGGCGAACAATGCGCAAACAGCCATCCAGCAGTTAGGGGCTGGCCAAACATTAACGGATAGCTTTACTGCAACCTCAGCCGATGGCAGCGCAACCCAGCTCGTCACGGTCACCATCCAGGGTACTAATGATGTCCCGGTAATTGCCGGGGTGTCTACCGGTACAGTCACCGAAGATGCGAATGTAATAAATGCCAATCTGAGCAGCGGCGGTACCTTGACCATTGCCGATGTCGATGCCGGCCAATCCAGTTTTATCGCCCAGCCTTCTGTGGCAGGCACCTACGGTACCTTTACCCTGGCCGCCAATGGGGTGTGGACTTACACGGCGAACAATGCGCAAACAGCCATCCAGCAGTTAGGGGCTGGCCAAACGCTGACCGATAGCTTTACTGCGACTTCAGCCGATGGCAGTGCCAGTCAAACGGTCACGGTGACGATTACCGGGACGAATGATATACCAGAGATCGGCGGTGTTGCGACTGCTGTGGTCACCGAAGATGTGAATGTTGCCAACAATAACCTGAGCAGCGGCGGTACCTTGACCATTGCCGATGTCGATGCCGGCCAATCCAGTTTTATCGCCCAGCCTTCTGTGGCAGGTACTTACGGTACCTTTACCCTGGCCGCCGATGGGGTGTGGACTTACACGGCGAACAATGCACAAACAGCCATCCAGCAGTTAGGGGCTGGCCAAACGCTGACTGATAGCTTTACTGCGACCTCAGCCGATGGCAGTGCCAGTCAAACGGTTACGGTGACGATCCAGGGCACCAATGATGTCCCGGTAATTGCCGGGGTGTCTACCGGTACAGTCACCGAAGATGCGAATGTAATAAATGCCAATCTGAGCAGCGGCGGTACCTTGACTATTGCCGATGTCGATGCCGGCCAATCCAGTTTCATCGCCCAGCCTTCTGTGGCAGGCACCTACGGGACCTTTACCCTGGCTGCCAATGGGGTGTGGACTTACACGGCGAACAATGCACAAACAACCATCCAGCAGTTAGGGGCTGGCCAAACGTTGACTGATAGCTTTACTGCGACTTCAGCCGATGGCAGTGCCAGTCAAACGGTTACGGTGACGATCCAGGGCACCAATGATGTCCCGGTGATTGCCGGGGTCTCTACCGGTACAGTCACCGAAGATACAGCACTGACGAGTGGTAATTTAACCAAGAGCGGTACCTTGACTATTGCCGATGTCGATGCCGGCCAATCCAGTTTCATCGCCCAGCCTTCTGTGGCAGGCACCTACGGTACCTTTACCCTGGCCGCCAATGGGGTCTGGACTTATACGGCGAACAATGCGCAAACAGCCATCCAGCAATTAGGGGCTGGCCAAACGTTGACTGATAGCTTTACTGCGACCTCAGCCGATGGCAGTGCCAGTCAAACGGTCACGGTGACGATCCAGGGCACCAATGATGTCCCGGTAATTGCCGGGGTGTCTACCGGGACAGTCACCGAAGATGCGAATGTAATAAATGCCAATCTGAGCAGTGGCGGTACCTTGACCATTGCCGATGTGGATGCCGGCCAATCCAGTTTTATCGCCCAGCCTTCTGTGGCAGGCACCTACGGTACCTTTACCCTGGCCGCCAATGGGGTCTGGACGTACACGGCGAACAATGCACAAACAGCCATCCAGCAGTTAGGGGCTGGCCAAACCTTAACCGATAGCTTCACGGCAAAATCTTTAGATGGAACAGCAACCCAGCTCGTCACGGTCACCATCCAGGGTACCAATGATGTCCCGGTAATTGCCGGGGTCTCTACCGGTACAGTCACCGAAGATACAGCACTGACGAGTGGTAATTTAACCAAGAGCGGTACCTTGACCATTGCCGATGTCGATGCCGGCCAATCCAGTTTCATCGCCCAGCCTTCTGTGGCAGGTACTTACGGTACCTTTACCCTGGCCACCAACGGGGTGTGGACGTACACGGCGAACAATGCACAAACAACCATCCAGCAATTAGGGGCTGGCCAAACATTAACCGATAGCTTCACGGCAAAATCTTTAGATGGAACAGCAACCCAGCTCGTCACGGTCACCATCCAGGGTACCAATGATGTCCCGGTAATTGCCGGGGTCTCTACCGGTACAGTCACCGAAGATACAGCACTGACGAGTGGTAATTTAACCAAGAGCGGTACCTT
>NZ_JBLZIO010000044.1:0-2115 GCF_048553315.1 Legionella sp. ST3F1
ATACCCCGTTTTTATTAATTGATATTTTGCCAGATTCTCTAATTTACAGTGGATCTATTTTTAGGGAGGAGATCACTCTTTTTTCATTACACTAGGCCATATTCAACGAATATGTCGCCAGAATTCAATCAATATGCTATTTTTCCAAGCTAATTTGGTATTTAGGGAGAAGTATGAGAATAGCCGTTAAAACGATGCATTATTTTGTCATTATGGGATTGCTGTTTAATTTAACCGCCTGTATGAAAACAAAGCCCCAAGGGGAAATTGCTTCTTATAAAGTTAGGGGTAAAGTATATACCCCTCTGAGATCTGCAAAAGGGTATAAAGCACGAGGAATCGCTACGTTTTATGGTAAACGCTTCCATCATCGTAAGACCTCCAGTGGAGAGCGGTACAATATGTATTCTATGACGGCTGCCCATCCTACGCTTCCCTTTAATACCCGGCTACGAGTTAAGAATCTAAAAAA
Organism: Legionella sp. ST3F1; assembly: GCF_048553315.1. Lineage (NCBI taxonomy): Bacteria > Pseudomonadati > Pseudomonadota > Gammaproteobacteria > Legionellales > Legionellaceae > Legionella > Legionella sp. ST3F1. The sequence goes on from NZ_JBLZIO010000044.1 coordinate 473, forward strand.
TGGACGAACCGTAGTGGTTCGTATTAATGATCGTGGTCCTTTTTATAGTACGCGACTTATCGATCTTTCTTATGCTGCTGCAAGTCGCCTGGGAATCACCAGTTCTTCCATGGTAGAAATACAAGCGCTAAGTTAGATTATCCATTTGAGCATTTCCCGGTACTATCATTAACACGCGCTGGAAGAGACTATTGAGTTGGATAATAAAAATAAATCTATTTTGGGTGTTGGGGCAATCTTATTAGCCACCCTATTTTGGGGAATGACCTTTGCATTTATTAAGGATGCGGTGGCAACACTATCACCATTTAATTTTTTGTTTTGGCGTTTTGGTATCGCTAGCTTCTTATTACTCCTTATTTTTTGGCAAAAAATAAGGTTCGATCGGCAAACCCTCTTTTATGGCACATTGTTAGGTCTCCTCCTGGCTGGTACAGTGATATTCCAAACCATCGGCTTACGCTACACTACTGCCTCGACTGCGAGTTTTATCACTGGACTGTCCGTTATAGTAGTTGCCCTTTTTGAGTCTTTCCTTAATAAACAATGGCCGTCCCTCTATGTTATTGCTGCCACGTTAATTGCCTTGGTTGGGGTTGGGTTTATTACGCTTTCTGATGGATTTACAGTTAGTCAAGGCGATCTCTGGGTTTTATTGTGTGCATTTTGTTTTGCGGGCTATATTTTATTCGCTGGCAAAGCCTCTCAGATTCACCAATCACTCTCCTTAACGTTCATTCAATCCCTTTTTGTTTGTCTTTTAGCTGGAGTTGCCAGCTTATTTACTACAAAACTTGCTATTCCCTCACAAACGAATTTTTGGGTTGCCATTTTATTTTGCAGTATCTTTGCTTCAATTTTTGCTTTTTTGCTACAACTCCAATTTCAAAAATATGTTAGCTCTACTAAAGCAGCAATTATTTTTTCCCTTGAACCTGTATTTGCAACCATAACTGCCGCAATTTATTTGCATGAGCAATTAACTGTCCAATTCTTCATTGGCGCTTTAATGATATTTTTTGCCATTTTGCTATCAGAAAAACGAACTAAACAAAAAGTAATTCCGCAAGATTAAAGGCAAACCACTAAAAAACCGTCAATGATAATCAGTGTAAGATAATTTTCTTCCAAAATCTGATCGAATTATTAACTAAAGGGGTCAGGGCCTATATGGTGTACTCACCCATCAAAATAAAAGCCTTTCCCATACCCCCTCACTTTACCAAACCAGTCTACTCGTCTCCCAATCAATCCTCAGCCTGGATTACTCCAAACCGCAATCCAACAATTATCGCGCTCGTTATATTTTTACAATCCAATTTTTGAAAGATGGATTGCCGATGCTGAGTCACTCTTCGGGTGGATATCTTTAAAAATGCTGCGATGTCTTTCACCTCTTTACCCTGGGCGGATAAGTAAAGGCATTGCTTTTCCTGCTCACTTAAACGCAGGTCGAAACAAATCGGCAGTCTTATCCAGGTACTGGAAAGCAAGGCCTGGATTTCGGCCAGTTGGTTAGCGGTTGGATTACTATTGCCTAAATAGTTCAGGTGGTTTTTGGCAAACACTTTAAAAAAAGGACTATCGATTAAATTCGTTTTCCTCAAGGTTTCTTGCTTTGTTTTCACCATTATTCTTCCTTT
>NZ_JBLZIO010000045.1:0-1822 GCF_048553315.1 Legionella sp. ST3F1
GGTTTATTGGTTTAATAATCGTATCATTGCACATGCTCTACTCCCTTGGTATGGATGGTTAAACCTAATTGGGCAGGCTGTTTTGGAGAGGGAATACCTTGATCAACTATGTCTGAGAAAAATTTCAAAGCAGATAAAGTATGAGCATTGAGTTATATAAAAAAAGTGCCCCTGTAGGCTAAATGGCATTAGGCTTACTATTTAAGAGTAAATTAAGGTAGAACAAGCCCTAAATTAAAATCTCTTATTTTAGCATTAGCAATAACAATAATTTTTCGCATCAAAGCAGTTAATGCGACCATTTTCTTTTTTCCAGCGGCAACGAGATTATTATAAAAAATTTTTAAACTGGAGTTAGAATTTCTGGCAGCCATAGCAGCTAAGAATAAATTAGGTTTGATACCAGAGCGACCATGATTCACAGCGCGATAACCGCTAAATTGCCCACTATCATTCGCTTTTGGTGCAAGTCCTGCCAGAGAGGCAATTTTACGTCGTGTTAAAGTTCCTAATTCGGGTAAGAGAACCAGCAGTTCATTAGCAATGATATCACCTATTCCTGGTATTGTTTTCAATACCGCTTTTTTTGCTTTTAAGGCAGTGTCTTGGGCTATTAAGATGTTTATTTGCGCCGTTACTTCACAGAGCTGATTGTTGAGTACCTCTATCATTGATTGACAGCTGGTTTTGATAACAGCTGCTCTCGGTGCTTTAAAACGATTCTTTTCAGCAATAAGCATCTGCTTTAAATCATTTCGACGTTGAACTAATTCAAATAACGCCAAGGCTTGTGCTGATACAGGCGAAAAGAGTGATAATCGATTTGCCCGTTCATAACCATACAGGGCTAATGATTTTGCATCTAATTTATCCGTTTTTGCTTCATTTCCATAAGATTGTATAAAGCGCTTTACTTTGCGGGTATTCGCTCTGTGAACAGCGACTCCTGTTTCACATAAGGTCAGTAATAACCTCATTTCATAGCCGCCAGTAGTCTCCAAGATGCATAAGCCATTTTTAAATTTGTTCTTATAATCTTTTAAAAAGGCTTCTATCCCTGATGGGGCATTATCGTACTCAATTACTTTGTTGGAGCCATATTCGGCTGTAACAAAAGTCAGTTTTCCAATATCTATGCCTATGTAATTCTTATATACTTCCATAGTGCCTCGAGCGTTGTTGGTTTACGATTGTAAGCGGACGCTCTTTTTTAAGAGTTCCTTTCAACTATTCAAACGTTTCGAGAGCAGGGCTAGAGTACCTTGATCAAGACGGTTATTAAAACCGAGTACGCTACGGTCGCTCACGCCCGCGCCCTTTACTTATCGGAGTAAGGGGCTACTCTCTTAAAGACAATATATCAGCTTTTTAACTTACAATTACGCTACGCTGCATCAAGGCTACGTTCCGTGCTACCGGAGCAAGCATGGGTAGCCTTGATGGAGCGGAGCGTAATCAGGGTTTATAGGTTCAATAATCGTATCATTGCACATGCTCTACTCCCTTGGTATGGATGGTTAAACCCAATTGGGCAGGCTGTTTTGGAGAGGGAATACCTTGATTACGCTACGCTGCCTCAAGGCTACGTTCCGTGCTACCGGAGAAAGCATGGGTAGCCTTGATGCAGTGGAGCGTAATCAGGGTTTATAGGTTCAATAATCGTATCATTGCACATGCTGCTCCCTTGCTATGGATGGTTAAACCCAATTGGGCAGGCTGTTTTGGAGAGTGAATACCTTGATTACGCTACGTTCCGTGCTCCCGGAGCAAGCATGGGTAGCCTTGATGGAGCGGAGCGTAATCAAGGTTTATTGGTTTAATA
>NZ_JBLZIO010000046.1:0-1552 GCF_048553315.1 Legionella sp. ST3F1
CATAGGGTCTCATTTTTATTTTTTCCTCATTAGACCCATATGTTTGTGATGGATAACGTACCGGCCTGTTGTAAAAGGTGGCAGATTTTGATCTTTAATAAAAACGTAAAATGAGAATAAAAAATACTAACCGCTTAATATTGATAGCTATTGAAGCCATGTAGGCTTGTATTTGAATACTCTCCATTCCGCGATATTTTGCTCTAAGCAAGCCGTTATGATTTTTTAATTCATTCATTACACCTTCAATTTTCCATAATCGCTCACGCAATTTTTGTTTGAAAATATCGGTTTCCATTTGCCTTTTTACTTGCTTAAAAATGTCATCATGAATATGTCTTGATATAACTCGGGTCCCTCTACCTTTTACAATAGGGGCTTGGCATGTTTCCCTCAGAGGGCAATGTCTACAATCTTTAACTCTTGTGCGATAAGTAATAATTTCGTCTGAATTAACCTTGCTCGCATGGAATAATACATTGTTACTACAAACATAGGTTTTTCTTATAGGATCAAAAGTTATTCCTTCAAATTCAGAACAATTATTATTACCGCTGCGTGTAGTAAAAAGGGGTATAAAGGAGTTAATTTCATAATCTTTTAAAAATGCAAGTATTGAACCAGAGCCATAGGCCCTATCGGCGATAACTTCTTTGATAGGGTGAGAAAATTTAGCATTTAGTTCTTTAATTAACTCTATAAATGGTTGGGAGTCATGAGTTGCTCCAGTTGTTACGTGAATAGCTGTAATTACTCGACTTTTACTGTCGCAACAAACATGAGCTTTATATTTAAGGCCTCTTGCCGCTCCAGTCTTAAAGGCAAGAGTAGCATCAGGGTCAGTAACACTGCGGTGTGTTTTGTTTGATAGCTGCCATTTTGTATTTTTGCAACTGTTACTTGGTCTACTTTTTTGTGGGATTGATTTATCAATTGGCTTCATTGAATCTAGTGATGCGTTGGCCTGAATAAAGGTGCTATCTACCATAACGCAGTGACCGTCTGTTAATCCCGCTTGCTGACATTGAGAAACAATATTTATAAAAATATTCTCAAAGATGGCTTTCTTAAATCTCTGTTTAATCCGACTCAGACTTGCGTGATGAGGAATTTTATCGTGGATGGTTAATCCACAAAACCAACGATAGACGATATTGTAACGTATTTCGTCAATCAGCTTTCTTGTAGATTTTATAGAATATAAATAACTCAAAAGAATCATTCTAAAATACAATTCTGGTGCAATTGATGGCCGCCCATTGTTAGGGCAATATAAGTCTTCTGTTATTTTAGTTATAAAAGATAGATCAACTGCTTCATTAACTTTCTTCAGAAAATGATCGTCAGGAATTAGTGCATCTAATATGGAGTAATTGACATTGTTTTCTTTAGAACAGAGTTTACCTTGCATCTGACAAACAGCTTTAAATAGAGTGCATTAGATCAATAACCATTTGTTTTGTAAATAAATTAATCACCTTTTACAACAGGCCGGTACCTTATCCATCACAAACAGGGTATAATGAGGAAAAAATAAAAATGAGACCCTATG
>NZ_JBLZIO010000047.1:0-1501 GCF_048553315.1 Legionella sp. ST3F1
ATTTTTTGTACAACAAGTAACCTTCTAAACGCTCTTGGAGTTTAAACCATCCCTCCCAGAGCGTTTTCCAACTTGCTTTTCCTAATCGCTTTGTATCTGTCCATCCACCTAGTTTTGCAATGGATTTGTAGACCCATTCTGCATCCGGCAAGATTGCTGGTAATGGTTTAGTCGCTTCTTTTTTGGGTTGCATGGATAACCATAAAACGGTCATTTCTTCCTGTGATAAGATTGAATGTTGCTTCGCAACATAGGTATTTTCTTTTTTATTTTTCTCAACATGCTCTTTAAGCTGGAGCAATCGTACCGCTATTGGAGCCAGAATCACGGCCATTCTTTCAATATTCTCTGCTGACTGCATACGCTGTCGCTCAACCCCGGCACCCGTCTTCCATGCTTTATGAAATTCCTCTATCTTCCATCGCATTTTATAATAGTTAATCACTTTAATCGCATCATCAAAACAAGCTACGGGTTCTGTTGTGAATAAAGTCCACGATAGAGTCCCTTCATCTGAACCTGTTCCTTCTTTTTCTTTAGCCACAACAACGTGAATATCGATAGGCTCTAGTAAAGGATTAGGATGATGTGCTGGTGGGTTAAGCCTTACTTTACAGGAGTAAAGTTCAATCTGGGATACTCGAGCCTTACGCCCTTTTTTTTGTGCAATAGTTACTTGGTATTCACCTAGTTTTTGAGCATGATTAATGGCTTCATGAAGGTGTTTAAATCCCCCTGATGCTAAGCGACGATTCTGGGCTGCTCTTATAACAAATCGCTGTCCCGAGGTTACTTTGAAATTTATATAGTCGTAGATATCAGATTCTCTATCACATACAGAAATCACTTTGCGCATTAAGGAGCCCATACGCCTTTGTACTAATAGAGAAGATTCTTCCCATTTATGGCTTTCCTTGTCATCATAGGCTCGTTGTTTCCTGGCGCGATGTTTACCATACTCTGCCTTATCCCTAATCCAGCGTAATTGACCTATTAAACCAAGTGTTTCATCTTTTTCTGCATCAACAAGTAAAACAGAATGGGCATACAATCCTCTTGCATAAGCCCCTTTACTACTCCCGCCGCCCGTGTAGCCTAATTCATCCCTCACACTATGCTTGTAAGACAGACTTGTACTGTCCTCTATTGCTAATAGAGTACTTCGATTTTTAGATTTTAACTTCGTTGATTTAAAGGTGCCTTCAGATATAGAACTTGCTTTGACTTGGTTATTCCTTATTAATCGATAACCTCCCTCTAGAACTGCACTATCTCCTTCACAGCTTGCTGAAATACTTTTCCCTAGATGGTTGCATAACGACTTTGCTAACTCGATTAGTCTTGTGGTTCTCCTCTTATCTCCAAGATTACAAAATTTAAATTGGTCTAATGCCCAAGATGATATGTCTGTTATATACATTAAAATCCCCTTTGCTTACTTTAAAGGGGATTTTAATTCTATTATGAAGTTTTTCTATACAGACTTATGTAGAAGATTCAG
>NZ_JBLZIO010000049.1:0-1385 GCF_048553315.1 Legionella sp. ST3F1
AAATACCCCGTTTTTATTAATTGATATTTTGCCAGATTCTCTAATTTACAGTGGATCTATTTTTAGGGAGGAGATCACTAACGTTGGTTTCTCTTTGGCGTTCTTTTACAGCTTGTTGATCTCTCATCCAGCTGACTATCCACCATCCTAATATGGCAATAATGACATTAAAAAAATTCGAATTGAAAAAGCCCCAGTTTATATCCATATCCATTTCCTCTTTAATTTAAATCACCCGAAAAATATTTCGTTAGGAGTTGCATAGCCTAAATTTTTTCTGGGTCGACTATTTAACTTATCCATAATTAGATAAATATCTTTATCAGTTACATATTTAAAATCTGAACCTTTTTTTAAATATTGCCTAATTAAACCATTCGTATTCTCGTTAAGTCCTCTTTCCCAAGATGCATATGGATGAGCGAAATAAAACTGCGCTGCTAAATTTTGGCTTATAGCTTCATGCTCAGCGAATTCAACTCCATTGTCTCCTGTAATTGTAAATACTCGAGTATCGAAAGGCTTTAGAATACTGATAGTCGCATCTCTTGTGACTGCTGCTTTCCGACTATTAATTTTTTTGCAAAGAGTCATTTTAGAAACCCTCTCAACTAGGGTAATTATCGCCTCTTTTCGGTTTTTTCCGATAATAGTATCTATTTCCCAATCACCAACTCTAGTTTTACTATCCACAATCTTAGGGCGATCATCAATAAAGATACGATTTTTTATTGGGCTATTTCTTTTAGGACTGCCGTATCGCTTTCGGTATTTTTTAGATTGATGCCGCAAATGAAGATACAATTTCCCGCCTTGCTTTTTATCTTGCAATACATATTGATAAATTCGCTCGTGACTAATCATAAATAAATTATGTTTCTTAGCATAACCACTAATCTGATCGGGACTCCAATCTTTCAATAAATGTTCCCGCACAAATTCTTCTATTTCTTTAGTGAATATAATTCTCTTTCGTGCACCTTTACGTCGCATCTCACTAAAACATTGAGCTTGCTCTGGAAAATAGCCATTCCAACGGCTATTTCGTGAAAGCTCTCGGCAAATGGTTGATTTATGAACTCCAAGTTCTTTAGCTATCTCCATTTGTGAGTATCCAGAGCGCCAAAGACCATAAATATGATATCTTTGTTCTCTGGTTAGCTGTTTATGACTCATTGCGAAACTCCTATTGACCAGATAGGTTCGCGCATAATAGCTAACCTCCTGATTTTTAATAAGAGTTGCGTTTGTTATTTGAATTCACCAGTTGGAAAACGCTCTGGGAGGGATGGTTTAAACTCCAAGAGCGTTTAGAAGGTTACTTGTTGTACAAAAAATCGGCAGAGATCTGATCAAGAGACAGTTGCTTGCAACCAGGCTACGCT
>NZ_JBLZIO010000050.1:0-1232 GCF_048553315.1 Legionella sp. ST3F1
TATACTTTCTGCATAAAAAGGCAGCAGTAAGGATACGTTTATGAATTTGTCATCTACATTTCTTCAGCATTTTGACTCAATAAATGACCCACGCAAAGACAATCACAACAGACGGCATTTACTAGAAGATATTCTAGTAATTACTATTCTAGGGGCGATATGTGGAGCGGACACTTGGGTAGAATTATGTGAATTTGCAGAGGCGAAAGAAGCGTGGTTAAAAACATTTTTATCTCTACCTAATGGAATTCCTTCTCACGATACCTTTGGCCGCGTATTTTCATTAATGAATCCCGAGGAATTTGAAAAGTGTTTTAATGCATGGATAGGGTCATTACATATCGATGTTACGAATGAAATTATTGCGATAGATGGAAAAACATTACGTGGGTCTCATAATCGAAAAAAAGGAATTAAGCCGTTGCACATGGTTAGTGCTTGGGCTGTAAAAAATCGCCTAACATTGGGGCAAGTTAAAACAGCAGAAAAATCGAATGAAATTGAGGCTATCCCCAGATTGCTTAATATGCTTGATATTGGTGGCAGCATTGTAACTATTGACGCTATGGGATGCCAAAAGAAAATTGCAAACCAAATCATTAAACAAGGGGCTGATTACGTCTTAGCTCTAAAAAGCAATCAAGGAACCTTACACCAAGATGTCATTTCTCTATTCGCTAAAGGGAAAGAAAATAAGCAGTATAAAAACATGTTAAATCGAGTCAGAGTAGAAAAAGTACATGACCATGGACGAATAGAAACCCGCCGATATACCCTTATTTCAGCACGTGACCCACTGCTCTTTAATCTCCGTTGGCCTGGTTTTAAAAGCCTCGGAATGGTAGAGATTACTCGAACAGTTAATCATGAAGTCGAGTATATTACTCGCTATTTTCTAACTAGCTTACTCCACGAACAAATTAATGATTTTGTCCGAGCTCAAAGGCAACATTGGAATATCGAAATTAATAATCATTGGACCTTAGATGTCAGTTTTAAAGAAGATTTAAATCGTGTCCGTATCGGACATGCCGCAGAAAATTTAGCGACTATCAGACGCATCGCTCTAAACCTTTTAAAACAAGAACAATCTCGAAAAATAGGTATCTCTGCAAAGAGAAAAAGAGCTGGGTGGGACAATCAATATTTGTTAAAGGTTTTACTCGCAGATGAACAGTTTAAGGCTAGTGAAATGATGAAAAATTCAGATTAGATTGAGTGCGATTGCCATA
>NZ_JBLZIO010000051.1:0-1214 GCF_048553315.1 Legionella sp. ST3F1
TGATCCTCTCCCCAAAATCGATCCAGCATTAATTAGAAAAACGGGCACCTAACACCTTCTGTTTGAACTGATTTGGAGTCAAATTGTTCAATGAAGAATGAGGTCGGAAATCATTATAATCCAGTCGCCATTCTTCAATTTTGTTTTTAGCATCTTCAAGAGAAAGAAACCAGTGGCTATTCAAGCACTCATCCCGAAAACTTCCATTAAATGACTCAATAAAGGCATTGTCTGTTGGTTTTCCAGGCCTTGAGAAATCCAGAGTTACGTGATTCAGATAAGCCCACTTATCCAATATTTTTGAAATAAACTCAGGACCATTGTCAATGCGGATAGATTTCGGCTGTTTGTTTTCCAGTACTCTAAGTCCTTCAAGAACGCCCACGACTTCTTCACCTCGGATAGCTTGTCCTACATAAATAGCTAGGCATTCGCGACTAAAATTATCCACTATAGTTAATGCCCGTATTTTCTTGCCATTGAACAAGTTATCGGAAACAAAGTCCATACTCCAGCATTCGTTTAAAGTAGAGGCCAGTGACCGCTCTTCTCTGTGGCTACCTGCTACATGTCGTCGAGGTCGCTTCCTTCGAAGATTAAGACCTTCTTCGCAATAAATGCGATGAACTTTTTTATGATTGATGACCCAGCCTTCTCGTTGAAGCAGCACATGAATACGCTGATAGCCATAACGAACTCTTGTTTCGGCTATTTCCCTGATACGGTGTCTTATAACAGTATCTTCACCACGGCGTGAGCGGTATTGGTATACGCTACGGCTTATCATTAAAACTTCACAGCTCCTACGAACACTTATCCGATAGCCATCCTGAAGAGAAACAGCCAGTTCCCGCTTCTTACCTGGCTTTAAAGCTTTTTTGACAGAACATCCTGCAACATCTGCTTATCCAAGCTTAAATCAGCAACCAGCTGTTTAAGGCGCTTATTTTCATCTTCCAACTGTCGCAGTTTTCTAAGCTCCGAGGCACCAAGACCACCATATTTCTTCTTCCATATATAAAACGTCGCTTCGCTGATGCCAAGCTTCCGACACACCTCCGATACGCTTGTGCCTAGCTCTACTTGCTTTAAGCCAAATAATATTTGTTCTTCTGTAAATTTACTGCGTTTCATAGCAAATACCCCGTTTTTATTAATTGATATTTTGCCAGATTCTCTAATTTACAGTGGATCTATTTTTAGGGAGGAGATCA
>NZ_JBLZIO010000052.1:0-1210 GCF_048553315.1 Legionella sp. ST3F1
TAGATACTGTCTTTAAAAGCAAGCCCAATTTTCATTAAAAGGTTTGTTATTTTTAAGAACGCCAAAGATGATATGGGCTAGTTTACGCATAACAGCACAGATAATTGTTTTTGGGGTTTTACCTTTTATCTGCAGTCTATTGACAAAGCAATGAAGAGCTTTGTTATATCGCTTGGCGACTAAAGCAGCCATATAGAGGGCTTTTCTTAAACGACTATCGCCGAGTCTTGATATGGTGGTTTTACCAGTGAAAGAACCTGATTGATGTTGTTTTGGAGTAATGCCGATATAGGCAGCGAACTGTTTAGCAGTTTGAAAGGAATGAATATCAGGCATACGGGCGAGGATATAGTAAGCGGTGAGTTTACCAATGCCTTTAATGGACATTAATAAGTCTAATTTTTCTTTAAGGCGCTGGTTATTGTTAATCAGCTCATCGATTTTCTTCTGGATACATTCTATTTCCTGCCCCAATTTCTGAATCATTTTCTTTAAGGATTTTTGGGCTGTAGCACCTCGAATACTATGTAACTGATTGGTTAACTGGGTTACTTGTGCTTTAAGCATATCAAGCACTTTAGTTAATTCTTTCATCTCCTTTTGTTCTGTTGGAGTAGGTTGATACAGTCGCGGCTCCATGCGTTGACTAAATTGAGCAATAAGCTTGGCGTCAATCCTGTCATTTTTATTACGTGCCAAAGAGGCTCTGGCAAAACTCTTAATTTGAAAAGGGTTAATGACGCTCACACGAATCCCTTTCCTAACTAAGAAATCAGCTAACTCTTCACTGTAATGCCCCGTTGCTTCCATACAGACCCACGGAGAAACTGCAGATTGATTTAGATACTTTAAAAACTCGTTATGACCCTGATTTGTATTCGAGAAAACAGCATGTTTATGGCGATTGTTAATACATAGAGAACTATCAAATTTATCTTTGGCAATATCCACTCCTACAAATTCATATGCGCTCATGCTAATCTCCAATCGGCTGTAAAAATACTTGGGGTTATTTATCGTTGACCAAGCTTGCGAATACAGGCTTACTTTGACGGGCGGCCTAAGATACTGTGCGGTCGATTGATAAGTGGGGAGAAAGGCCTAATCTACGTTTCAGGCTTTTTGCCTTGCCTGGATACAAGCTCTCTTCTCCCATCCCAAGTGCCCTTGAGATTAAGCATTTCTGCCTACTTTTTAAAGATACAAGCCT
>NZ_JBLZIO010000053.1:0-757 GCF_048553315.1 Legionella sp. ST3F1
GCCAGTCCCGGTAATTGAGGCTCTATCCTTTTGTAAAAAATAATAAACAAGTCAGTAGGTTGGGTCGTGACCCAACAAAAACTCACTCCCCGTACAATCCTTCACTTCGAGCATCGGTATAAGCCCAATTCTCAGGCAAATTTCCTAATCTGATTGCGCGATGGATGCTTGAGTAGGGCCAGTCGGACGGCCTCTTTACATAGCCATGCTTAACCGGGTTATAGTGCATGTAGTTGAGATGATGCTCATAATCTTTTTCATCACGGATTAAATGCTCCCAAAATCTTCGCTGCCAAATTCCCCTTTCCTTTTTCCTCTTTCGTACAGGACTAATGAATTCCTTGGCAACAATTTGTTGAGAAAAATATCCTTTAACTAACCGTATACGTAATGAATAATTTTTATCTTCAGCGGGCAATGTCATCATGATGTGAAAATGATCTGGGAGAATGACGACGCCATCTATTTCAAACGGATAGCTATTTAACACCTTTTTAAAAGAGTCTCTTAACTTATTAATTTGTTTAATTAATAAATCACTCTTTCTATTTAATAAATTGACGGTAAAAAAATAGGTGGCGCCTGGGATTGCTATTCTTCTATAGTGCATGAGATTGGATTTTAGTCTATTCCTTTATAAAAAGGCTTATAACCTTACTTTATGATATTTACAATGATTTGCGATTAATTGGTTAGGTTGGAATATTCACTCTAATGTTGGGTCACGACCCAACCTACACTGATATAACTTGGCGGT
>NZ_JBLZIO010000054.1:0-756 GCF_048553315.1 Legionella sp. ST3F1
GTCTTACCATGATCTACGTGACCAATCGTGCCAACGTTAACGTGTGGCTTCTTACGCTCAAATTTTTCCTTCGCCATCGGAAAATCTCCCCATTCAAAAGTTTATAACTGTATGGTGCCCACAACTGGACTCGAACCAACGACCTCTTCCTTACCAAGGAAGTGCTCTACCGCCTGAGCTATGTGGGCATTAAATTACAGACTTTACAGTCTGCCGCTTAACAAACTTGGAGCGGGTGATGGGAATCGAACCCACGCTATCAGCTTGGAAGGCTGAAGTTCTACCATTGAACTACACCCGCTTGTCAACCACATCTTTTTGTTCATATTGGTGGAGGGGGAAGGATTCGAACCTTCGAAGGCAGAGCCGTCAGATTTACAGTCTGATCCCTTTGGCCGCTCGGGAACCCCTCCAAAAAGAACGCCATTTTCTTTCATGATATGATTAAAGTCAATAGCCTTGTAGTACACGAGGGCTAGCATCTAGATGGTGCTGGCACCAGGAATCGAACCCGGGACCTACTGATTACAAGTCAGTTGCTCTACCAACTGAGCTACGCCAGCATACTATTTACGCCATGTGCTTTAGTCAGGCTAACTGGGACTCCAGTCAGTCCGGATGAAACAGCACGGTTTCATCCAATTTTCTCGTGCGCAATTCACACGAGCTACTTCTTAGGAAAAAGCCCTGGCGATGACCTACTTTCGCATGGAGAAACTCCACACTATCATCGGCGCGGGTTTGTTTCACTTCTGA
>NZ_JBLZIO010000055.1:0-743 GCF_048553315.1 Legionella sp. ST3F1
GGCGATTATCCAAAAATCGGCTGATGCTTAAACCAATTGAGTAGTTTAATGTTAGAAAGGATAACCCTGATTACGCTTCGCTCCATCAAGGCTACTGGCTTGTTTTTCAAAACAGTAGTTAATGCTCGTACCCTCATAAATTAGATTTATTGGCCATTTCATAACATTTGCTGAATTAATAATTTGATATAGCTGCGGATAAACTAACCCGAAACCAAAAACCTCAAAACCAGGTATCCCCACTAACAATCTCACCAGGCATTGTCTGCTTCAAAAAATTAATCTCTTCCGGGGTGGGTTGGTTAGGGCCGAAATAAATATAGGTTGTTCTTCCTGCATGTGCAGGCACTTCATCTTCAATATCTTCGATATACACAACGTCCGGGTTATAGGGATCTTTATTGACCCAGTAACCGCGTATGCCAAATTGCTCGCCTGAGTGAACTTCAGTACCTTTCGCTGCGTGGGTATGCATCCTTTATCCTTAAAAGAAATGTTACCGTTTAAAGATAGTATAGTTTTCGCATTAATTCCTGGATTGATTAGTTTCTATTGTCTGATTGGATTCAGGGCAGGGGAGTTAGGTTTCTGTGGCGAGCGTCTGAAAATTTTTATTGCAACTCACCACAGAATAAAATAAGCTTATTACGCATTTTGTGAGATTTAAATGCAGTTGTACAAGCGCTGATAGGAGGGACGGCAATCCCCCGCTACCAGCTAACCACAATTTACACGGGAGTAAA
>NZ_JBLZIO010000056.1:0-643 GCF_048553315.1 Legionella sp. ST3F1
CGCGGGAGAGGGTTGGGGAGAGGGATATGGACAAATCTACGTTAAGGCAACGTGCAAAAAATTTACGAAAGCACAGTACAGATACTGAGAAACATCTTTGGTTTCATCTTCGAGCAAATCGGCTCGGTTATAAGTTCAAGCGACAAGTCCCAATAGGAGCATACATTGTCGATTTCGCATGCCTGGAAAAGCGGTTGCTTATTGAGCTGGATGGCAGCCAGCATTTTGATAACGAAACATACGATATGGAGCGTACGTCCTGGCTAAATGCACATGGCTTTAAAGTGTTACGCTTTTGGAATAATGATGTGTTGCTGCAAACAACATCGGTTATGGAAGTAATCATACAAGCTTTAACTGAAACCTAGGATGCCTCATAAATATCTCACCGACCAGATACATTCTGGCAGTTTTTCGTAGTTTTTCTCGTGGGATCCTAATGTATTTTTGTGATCGGCCTATCAGAATTTGCTCTGCGTGACATTCCCTCTCCCCAACCCTCTCCCGCGGAAAGCACTCTCATCCTATTCCAATTCTTTGCGCGGGAGAGGGGGTTAAGGAGGTTATCCCTTTACTAAGGAAAATTTGCCAGTTATTGTTTTTCCTCTCCCGCGAAAAGCACCCTCATGCTATTCCACCTCAT
>NZ_JBLZIO010000057.1:0-611 GCF_048553315.1 Legionella sp. ST3F1
CACCTCCTTAAAAAAGAAGTACGACGAGGAGCCGAAGCGCCCACACAGTTTGTTTTCAGAAGAACAAGAACGAGAAAGAGCAATTGAGTCAATTAATGCGAGTGAGAGCTTGCATTATCCAGTTGTTGACAATAAAAGCTAATAAACGTTTTTTGTGAGGAATGATTCGTTAGTTGATATGAATTAACGGAAAAGACCGCACTAAAGAATGTTTTTGCGAGGAGTTTTTCGTTAATCAAGGCATGTTAAAGAGAGAGCGAAGGCGCATACGCCAGTATGTAACTGAGTGAGCAAGTTAACATAACGCCGAGTAACGGAAAAAGCCGAAGCAAAAAAAGGGGTCGTAGCTCAGCTGGGAGAGCACCTGCCTTGCACGCAGGGGGTCGGGAGTTCGATCCTCCCCGGCTCCACCAAACAACTCGTTAAAAAGATGATGCAGATTAAAGTGTTTTAGATAGAGCATTTTAATCTGGAGCATCCAGACGTTCATTAACAATATGGTAAAGAAATAGAGGTAACACAAGCGAATTAGTATTGTCTTTTGTTGTTGTATGACTTTGAGGAGACTCAGGTTATATGGTCAAGAAGAGAAGCGCAAACGGTGGAAGAAG
>NZ_JBLZIO010000058.1:0-380 GCF_048553315.1 Legionella sp. ST3F1
TTGTCATGGTAGCCGGCCAGGGCATAGATTACGGCGATTTCATGGACTGAAGCCTGATGCCTGGTTCGGTACTCTTCCACTTTGTTATGGTTTCCAGCCCCAGCATAGGTTTTGGCAATTATATCTACTGAAGCCTGATGCCTGGTTCGGTACTCTTCTACCTTGGCATGGTTGCCGACCAGAGCATAGCCTTCGGCAATTACATGGACTGAAGCCTGATGCCTGGTTCGGTACTCTTCTACTTTGGCATGGTTTCCAGCCCCAGCATAGGTTTTGGCAATTATATCTACTGAAGCCTGATGGCTGGTTCGGTACTCTTCTACCTTGGCATGGTTGCCGACCAGAGCATAGCCTTCGGCAATTACATGGACTGAAGCCTG
>NZ_JBLZIO010000058.1:480-573 GCF_048553315.1 Legionella sp. ST3F1
ATGCCTGGTTCGGTATTCTTCTACTTTGTCATAGTTGCCGACCAGAGCATAGGCTTGGGCGATTTCATGGACTGAAGCCTGATGCCTGGTTCG
>NZ_JBLZIO010000059.1:0-530 GCF_048553315.1 Legionella sp. ST3F1
GCATCCTGGGTATTTAACAGAATGAGGTTGCCATCGGTTGCTGTCACAGAAATGCTTGGACCATCATCATCAAAAACGACATTGCCCCCTAAATCAAGCACCCTGGAATCGGTACTGGTATCGCCATCACCATCCGTGATCGTGGCTTGACCGGTTAACCCCACCAGGCCCGTGTTTAAACTAATTTCCTGGGCCTCATAATTCGCATTAGAACCTGGCAGGCTGTGATCGATTTCCCGCAGTTGCGTGAGGCTGACTTCCCCGGTGCCGGAATTCACGGCCAGTGAGAAAATTGTATTCCCCCCGGTCACGCCAGCTGCCGTTGCCGAGGTTGAACCGATAACCTCGCCGTTGATGTTGTAAAGGTGAATCACCTGCCCATCCGATTTTAGCCCGGAATCAACGCCGGCGGATGCCAGTAAATTAAGGTGGTAAGTCCATGCCACAGAACCAGCCCCATCCGCACCAAAATTCGAAGCAGCGGTAAAGGCGGCAGCAAAGGAAGCCGTGGCCACATCAGACGCCGCACC
>NZ_JBLZIO010000060.1:0-507 GCF_048553315.1 Legionella sp. ST3F1
AATGCAGTTGTACAAGCGCTGATAGGAGGGACGGCAATCCCCCGCTACCAGCTAACCACAATTTACACGGGAGTAAATCATGGCTGACGTCATACTAGACGATTTTACGTCCATTTTTCAATGGTTCGTCCACAAGAAAACCCTTTATTCACCTGGTTTTATCTCCTAACCATCCGGCTTAATGGCTTTTTATTGTCCATAAAAAGCTGGCGGGCCTGTATGGATTTTTGAGATCTCGACGCACGGGTAGGGTCTTTTTCTGTCTTACCCGGGCTATCGCTCACCTTGAAAAAAGGAATCAGGATGAATCATTCAATCAGTAAAAAAAACCTTTGCACGTATTACGCGCTGAAAGAGGAGCAGTTCCTTAAGGCGTTTGCGAAGGATTACCTCAAACTCCCTCCGGCCGACTAGCGCTGTTGGGCGAAGCGCCCAACACTACACAGCTGTCTGTAGCCTGGGTGCAACGAAGTGAAACCCGGGTTACGGTCCGCCGACCTTCAACCT
>NZ_JBLZIO010000061.1:0-485 GCF_048553315.1 Legionella sp. ST3F1
GCGATTAATTGGTTAGGTTGGAATATTCACTCTAATGTTGGGTCACGACCCAACCTACACTGATATAACTTGGCGGTGTGAGCGATTAATTGGGTAGGTTGGAATATTCACTCTAATGTTGGGTCACGACCCAACCTACACTGATATAACTTGGCTGCGTGAGCGATTAATTGGTTAGGTTGGAATATTCACTCTAATGTTGGGTCACGACCCAACCTACACTGATATAACTTGGCGGTGTGAGCGATTAATTGGTTAGGTTGGAATATTCACTCTAATGCTGGGTCACGACCCAACCTACATTGATATAAATTTGGCGGTGTGAGCGATTAATTGGTTAGGTTGGAATATTCACTCTAATGTTGGGTCACGACCCAACCTACTGACTTGTTTATTATTTTTTACAAAAGGATAGAGCCTCAATTACCGGGACTGGCTCACGCAACCAAATTGATAAGTTTTTGTTGGGTCACGACCCAACCTAC
>NZ_JBLZIO010000062.1:0-482 GCF_048553315.1 Legionella sp. ST3F1
GGAACAGCAACCCAGCTCGTCACAGTCACCATCCAGGGTACCAATGATGTCCCGGTAATTGCCGGGGTGTCTACCGGGACCGTCACCGAAGATGCGAATGTAATAAATGCCAATCTGAGCAGCGGCGGTACGCTCAGCATTGCCGATGTCGATGCCGGCCAATCCAGTTTTATCGCCCAGCCCTCTGTGGCAGGCACCTACGGGACCTTTACCCTGGCTGCCGATGGGGTGTGGACGTACACGGCGAACAATGCGCAAACAGCCATCCAGCAGTTAGGGGCTGGCCAAACGTTGACTGATAGCTTTACCGCGACTTCAGCCGATGGAACAGCAACCCAGCTCGTCACGGTGACGATCCAGGGTACTAATGATGTCCCGGTGATTGCCGGGGTGTCTACCGGGACCGTCACCGAAGATGCGAATGTAATAAATGCCAATCTGAGCAGCGGCGGTACCTTGACCATTGCCGATGTGGATGCCGG
>NZ_JBLZIO010000063.1:0-439 GCF_048553315.1 Legionella sp. ST3F1
AAGGAGGTTATCCCTTTACTAAGGAAAATTTGCCAGTTATTGTTTTTCCTCTCCCGCGAAAAGCACCCTCATGCTATCCCAACTCCTTACGCGGAAGAGGGGATATTGATTCGATGGGGCCGCAAAAAAAACTCATTATGCTATTCCAGTTCTTTGCACAGGAGAGCAGGTTGTTGGTTCATGTAATTCGGGCATAGTCATTTAACTGATAAATAAAAAGAAAAATTGTAGATTGGGCTGGGTGGATTTCCGTCGTGCCCCACATAAAAATTCCAAGAATTTTCATTGCAAGGCACTGCAGAATAAAATAACATGAACGTGCTTTTAGTTGTTTTACAGTAGTAAAGCGCTGATAGGAGGGACTGGCATCCCCCGCTACCAGCTGACCACAATCTATCTGGAGATAAATTATGGCTGACGTTATGGCAATCGCACTCAA
>NZ_JBLZIO010000064.1:0-385 GCF_048553315.1 Legionella sp. ST3F1
GAGCCGGGGAGGATCGAACTCCCGACCCCCTGCGTGCAAGGCAGGTGCTCTCCCAGCTGAGCTACGACCCCTTTTTTACTTCGACCTTTTCCTTTACTCGTCGTTATCGATACTCTCTCGCTTAGTCACATACTGGCGCATGCTCCTGCGCTCGTTCGCATCGATGCCTCGATTAAAGAAAAAGCTCTTGCAAAATCTTTTTTGCAGAGGTCTTCATACTCCTTGTCACGCACAGAGTAAAATTCTTTGCAAAAATTTCTTTAGCTTTTATTGTCAACAACTGGATAATGCAAGCTCTCACTCGCATCAATTGACTCAATTGCTCTTTCTCGTTCTTGTTCTTCTGAAAACAAACTGTGTGGGCGCTTCGGCTCCTCGTCGTACT
>NZ_JBLZIO010000065.1:0-378 GCF_048553315.1 Legionella sp. ST3F1
ATAATCGCCCACTACACTCATAGATTGAGATAAATCAACCTTGATTGCGCTTCGCTCCATCAAGGCTACACCAGCTATAACCTACTCAACGCTATTATCACCAAAACTCATCCTTCCTTCAGTTTTCAGTCAATCCCATGCTGTTTAGTGAAAAACCTGCATAAACCGGGGGCAATCCCTGACCCCGGTGTGTTGCAAAAACACGTTGTAACGTGTCAATTTATAGAGTCATTCCATTATTGTTGTTGTTTGTTCTTCATCATCATTGAGAAGTCCATAGTCAGTAGCCTTGATGGAGCGTAGCGTAATCAGGGTTATCCTTTCTAACATTAAACTACTCAATTGGTTTAAGCATCAGCCGATTTTTGGATAATCGCC
>NZ_JBLZIO010000066.1:0-376 GCF_048553315.1 Legionella sp. ST3F1
CCATATCATCTTTGGCGTTCTTAAAAATAACAAACCTTTTAATGAAAATTGGGCTTGCTTTTAAAGACAGTATCTACGTTAACTATGTTTACTACGGTTCCATCGATAAATTCTCAGCCTTGATTACCCCAAACCGTAAGCCAACAATAATGGCACTGGTTATATTTCGACAATCTAATTTTTGAAAGATGGATTGCCGATACTGAGTGACTCTTCTTATGGATACCTTTAGGAAAGCCGCAATGTCTTTCAGTTCCTTACCTTGTGCAGATAGATAGAGACATTGCTTTTCCTGCTCACTTAAACGCAGGTCGAAATGAATCGGTTGTCGTATCCAAGTGCTGGCAAGCAGAGCTTGAATTTCCGCTAATTGATT
>NZ_JBLZIO010000067.1:0-347 GCF_048553315.1 Legionella sp. ST3F1
GCATCTTCGGTGACGGTCCCGGTAGACACCCCGGCAATCACCGGGACATCATTAGTACCCTGGATCGTCACCGTGACCGTTTGACTGGCACTGCCATCGGCTGAAGTCGCAGTAAAGCTATCCGTCAACGTTTGGCCAGCCCCTAACTGCTGGATGGCTGTTTGTGCATTGTTCGCCGTGTACGTCCAGCCCCCATTGGCGGCCAGGGTAAAGGTACCGTAGGTGCCTGCCACAGAGGGCTGGGCGATAAAACTGGATTGGCCGGCATCCACATCAGTAATGGTCAAGGTACCACTACTGCTCAGGTTATTGTTGGCAACATTCACATCTTCGGTGACCACAGCAGT
>NZ_JBLZIO010000068.1:0-328 GCF_048553315.1 Legionella sp. ST3F1
GGTTATCACCTTTTGAAGGACTGCCTGTCCTTGGTGACATTTTCTTTTTTGTCCCCGGTTTTGTTTGGTTACTCGCTAAAATTTCAGTCTTTCTTTTTGTTTATTTATGGGTACGCGCCACTTTCACACGTTATCCCTATGATCAACTTATGCGTTTAGGATGGAAAGTTTTGATCCCGGTGACCATTGTATGGGTTATTGTTCCGGCCCTAATGGTTGTAGCTGAACTTAAACCTTGGTTTTAACCAGTCAACTGAGCAAACAAATTACCCAGTCCAGTCGATAACAAAGCCATTATCAACAGTAACTGCTGCCATTGCGGTGAAAT
>NZ_JBLZIO010000069.1:0-321 GCF_048553315.1 Legionella sp. ST3F1
CACCTCCTTAAAAAAGAAGTACGACGAGGAGCCGAAGCGCCCACACAGTTTGTTTTCAGAAGAACAAGAACGAGAAAAGCCTAATTGAGTCAATTAATGCGAGTGAGAACTTGCATTGGCTAAGAAGTTGACAAAAGGAATCGCTAAAAATTGGGTCTGTAGCTCAGCTGGTTAGAGCGCACCCCTGATAAGGGTGAGGCCGGTGGTTCGAGTCCACCCAGACCCACCAAACAACTCGTTAAAGAGATGATGCAGATTAAAGTGTTTTGGATAGAGCATTTTAATCTGGAGCATCCAGACGTTCATTAACAATATGGTAAA
>NZ_JBLZIO010000070.1:0-319 GCF_048553315.1 Legionella sp. ST3F1
TGTTGGGTCACGACCCAACCTACTGACTTGTTTTTTATTTTTTACAAAAAGGATAGAGCCTCGATTAAACCTGGACTGGCTCACGCAACCAAATTGATAAGTTTTTGTTGGGTCACGACCCAACCTACTGACTTGTTTTTTATTTTTTACAAAAAGGATAGAGTCTCGATTAAACCGGGACTGGCTCACGCGACCAAATTGATAAGTTTTTGTTGGGTCACGACCCAACCTACTGACTTATTTATTATTTTTTACAAAAGGATAGAGCCTCAATTACCGGGACTGGCTCACGCAACCAAATTGATATCAGTTTTTGTTG
>NZ_JBLZIO010000071.1:0-314 GCF_048553315.1 Legionella sp. ST3F1
TGACTGGCACTGCCATCGGCTGAAGTCGCAGTAAAGCTATCCGTTAATGTTTGGCCAGCCCCTAATTGCTGGATGGCCGTTTGTCCATTGTTCGCCGTGTACGTCCACACCCCATCGGCAGCCAGGGTAAAGGTTCCGTAGGTGCCTGCCACAGAGGGCTGGGCGATAAAACTGGATTGGCCGGCATCAACATCAGCAATGGTCAAGGTACCGCCGCTGGCCAGATTGGCATTTATTACATTCACATCTTCGGTGACCACAGCAGTCGCAACACCGCCGATCTCTGGTATATCATTCGTCCCGGTAATCGTCAC
>NZ_JBLZIO010000072.1:0-295 GCF_048553315.1 Legionella sp. ST3F1
AGGAATGCAAATGAAATAACATGACGTCAGCCATAATTTATCTCCTGGATAGATTGTGGTCAGCTGGTAGCGGGGGATTGCAGTCCCTCCTATCAGCGCTTTTAGTGCATTTAAACTTAAAACGCGTTTCAATCTTATTTTATTCCGCGGTGAGTTGCAACTGGAAAGTGGATGTGTTTTCAGGGGCTCACTGCGGAAGTCAATTAAAGGCAAATATGCTGTAACGTCCTTCGAGTTTTTGGGTTATCAGTTTAAGCCTAGATTAGTTAGAAGTCGCGATAACAAAATGTTTGTG
>NZ_JBLZIO010000073.1:0-288 GCF_048553315.1 Legionella sp. ST3F1
GGCTTTAGGCAAAGCCAAATTGAATTACCTGGCTCATTATCTAGGCGATTTTTGCAGCCAGAAAGATCCCATTTTTGGCACCTGTCTGGAGCACAAACGCACCTAGTGTGTCTTTGACAGCAAAATGGCGCGCATTATCCAGGCCGAAGGACGTTTAAGACAATTAACTCCCAACGCTTTAGGAGATGCAGAGCATACACGCTGTGCGGGGCTCAGTGTGAATGAATTACAAAGCCTTGATAGGGGACGCATCGATTTTTTAAACCCTGTGTATCCATTTCCCCAGGG
>NZ_JBLZIO010000074.1:0-285 GCF_048553315.1 Legionella sp. ST3F1
GCCTGGCTGTCTTCACCTGAAGTGCTTGCGCCTCAACTACTGCTAGCTTCTCAACCCGTAATTCTTCCGTTAAGCGTCTTTGGGCATCCGTTAATTCGTCAACGCGTGAACTCAGGCTAACAACCTGTTCTCGCAGCCCACTGTTTGCAGACTCTAGCTCTTCTACACGTGAGGTTTGTTTGGAATGCTCTACACGCAATAATTCCAGCGCATCGAAATTCGATGACGCTTCTTGCTTCGCCAACTTCGTCGCTGCAACTTGCTCATCCAAAGCCAATTGCATAC
>NZ_JBLZIO010000075.1:0-283 GCF_048553315.1 Legionella sp. ST3F1
GTTGGGTCACGACCCAACCTACTTCGACTGTATCCTGCTTGATTTGGGTTTACCGGATAGGCCGGGGGAGGAAATTTTGCCGTTGATTCGGGCAAATCCTATTTATGAAAGGACACCCATTATTGTGATTTCAGCGCATGTGGATGAGCCTTTAGGGAAACACTGTCTGGCGATGGGGGCGAATCATGTTTATGTGAAACCCTTGCTGCCGACCATGTTGCGGCGCATGGTGGAGAGTACGTTGATTTAAAGGACTATTGCGGATTGCTACCTTATGTAGGTT
>NZ_JBLZIO010000076.1:0-277 GCF_048553315.1 Legionella sp. ST3F1
CACTGCCATCTAAAGAAGTCGCAGTAAAGCTATCAGTCAACGTTTGGCCAGCCCCTAACTGCTGGATGGCCGTTTGTCCATTGTTCGCCGTGTACGTCCAGGGCCCATCGGCAGCCAGGGTAAAGGTACCGTAGGTGCCTGCCACAGAGGGCTGGGCGATAAAACTGGATTGGCCGGCATCCACATCGGCAATGGTCAACGTACCGCCGCTGCTCAGATTGGCATTTATTACATTCGCATCTTCGGTGACTGTACCGGTAGACACCCCGGCAATTAC
>NZ_JBLZIO010000077.1:0-275 GCF_048553315.1 Legionella sp. ST3F1
GTATTTTTAGTAGCAATCGTTGGCTCTACTGCCCTCGTTTCAGGTTGTGGTCTCTTTTGCCCATCATGCCCAGCCTACACGAGCACCAAATAATAAGGAAATGTCATGAAAACAATACTATTTTTAGTAGCAATCGTTGGCTCTACTGCCCTGGTTTCAGGTTGTGGTCTCTTTTGTCCATCATGCCCAGCCTACACGAGCACTAAATAATAAGGAAATGTCATGAAAACAATAGTATTTTTAGTAGCAATCGTTGGCTCTACTGCCCTCGTTTC
>NZ_JBLZIO010000078.1:0-275 GCF_048553315.1 Legionella sp. ST3F1
TTTGGTTTTCACGGTCATCCGGATGCTAGTCCCGGGCCGCATGATATTGAAGCCATTTTTGCGCAGTTTATGGCAATGATGAGTTAAATTTAATGAGTATAAAAGGGGATAAAGTGAGTGATTTTCATGTTTTTACCTCAGAATCAGTTTCTGAGGGGCATCCAGATAAGATCGCCTATCAAATTTCTGATGCTATTTTGGATGCTATTTTAGCTAAAGATCCTAAAGCCCGTGTGGCTTGTGAAACCTTGGTTAAAACCGGTATGGTTTTAGTG
>NZ_JBLZIO010000079.1:0-271 GCF_048553315.1 Legionella sp. ST3F1
ATTCCCTAAATAGTCCAGGTAATTTTTTGCAAAGACTTGAAAGAAGGGACTATCGATTAAATTCGTTTCCGTTAAGGCTTCTCGCTTTGTTGTCGCCATTATTCTTTCCTTTATTTTTTAAAGGTGTGACTTAGCACAGGAATTATTGAAAAAATAATTCCTGTATCTCTAGTCGCTGAAATGATTAAGATTTTTGGTTAAAAGCGAATTAAAAGCACGCTATAAACCATGCTCTTAAGGTTCAACCGGTGTAAATAATGGGAAATTTTGG
>NZ_JBLZIO010000080.1:0-260 GCF_048553315.1 Legionella sp. ST3F1
GCACTGCCATCGGCTGAAGTCGCAGTAAAGCTATCGGTCAGCGTTTGGCCAGCCCCTAACTGCTGGATGGCTGTTTGTGCATTGTTCGCCGTGTACGTCCACACCCCATTGGCGGACAGGGTAAAGGTCCCGTAGGTGCCTGCCACAGAAGGCTGGGCGATAAAACTGGATTGGCCGGCATCGACATCAGTAATGGTCAAGGTACCACTACTGCTCAGGTTATTGTTGGCAACATTCACATCTTCGGTGACCACAGCAGT
>NZ_JBLZIO010000081.1:0-253 GCF_048553315.1 Legionella sp. ST3F1
TGGCGCAGCATTTTGGACGCACTTCAGTGCGCCGCGTCGCGGTGAGAAGGAAACGCAGTGACCGACGAATCTATCCTTCGCCCTCAAATTGCAACAATCCACATTAAATACACCAAAAACAAACTCGCTCTGAAATAGTAAAACACCCTCGTTGCTTTCAACGGTAATGCACCTGTTTGCAAGCAACTGAATCTTCTACATAAGTCTGTATAGAAAAACTTCATAATAGAATTAAAATCCCCTTTAAAGTAAG
>NZ_JBLZIO010000082.1:0-252 GCF_048553315.1 Legionella sp. ST3F1
GGGGCTATGTCCTCCTAACTGCTTGTCTTGAGAAGCCTCTAAATCGTTTTGCTTGTCATCGGTTACAATCGCATGATAACCATGCGCGACTGACTCTTTAGACGCGAGGTTGGAGTTTTCTGTTATTTTTTCTAAATCACGTTGGGTTAGAAAATTGCAATTTTTATCTTTACCCTGAGGGGTTTTCATGTGACCAGGGACGGTGTGACTATGAATGCCTTGCTCTGCTAATTTCTTTGCAAACGCCTGCGC
>NZ_JBLZIO010000083.1:0-251 GCF_048553315.1 Legionella sp. ST3F1
GGTGAAGGGAGTTAAGAGGTATTCACGCACTAAGGAAAATTCGCCAGTTATTGGCGTCCCTCTCCCCAACCCTCTCCCGCGAAAAGCACCCTCATACTATTCCAATTCCTTACGCGGGCGAGGGGGTTTAAGGGAGGCATTCATGTGCTAAGGAAAATTCGCCAGTTATTGGCGTCCCTCTCCCCAACCCTCTCCCGCGAAAAGCACCCTCATGCTATTCCAATTCCTTACGCGGGCGAGGGGGTTAAGGA
>NZ_JBLZIO010000084.1:0-251 GCF_048553315.1 Legionella sp. ST3F1
CATATTACGCCAGGTCCTTTAGAATTGTTACTAGTGCAGATATGGCCGTCATGTTATTAGGTTTAGCTTTCCGCTATATTTTTGGCACTAATTTTTACACCAATGGTGCTGTTTTTTGCTTTTTTGCCGCTGGTTTTACAGGAGTCATGGTTGATTTGAATTTATTAGCTTGCTGGTTTTTAATGGGTACATTTAAGCTTCCTCCAGAAATTCTCCAAGCGATTAAAATTGCCGAATGTGACTGTATGACC
>NZ_JBLZIO010000085.1:0-250 GCF_048553315.1 Legionella sp. ST3F1
TCACTCCTCACTCATATGGGCTGAGATAACCACGATGGGAGTGTGTTGATTCAGTGTGCTATTGCGAATAAGAGGTAGCAATTCAATCCCGGGTCTATCCGGTAGCCCCAAGTCAGAAATCATGCACTGGTAGGTTTGTTCTGCCAATCGCTCTGTTGCTTCCTCAGCAGTACTGGCCAATTCGCCACTACTGATCATCGAAGATAATTTTATCTGCCAGAAAATCTATGTTGCAGCACTGCGTGATTAT
>NZ_JBLZIO010000086.1:0-245 GCF_048553315.1 Legionella sp. ST3F1
GCGAATGTAATAAATGCCAATCTGAGCAGCGGCGGTACCTTGACCATTGCCGATGTGGATGCCGGCCAATCCAGTTTTATCGCCCAGCCTTCCGTGGCAGGCACCTACGGTACTTTTACCCTGGCCGCCAATGGGGTCTGGACGTACACGGCGAACAATGCACAAACAGCCATCCAGCAATTAGGGGCTGGCCAAACATTAACGGATAGCTTTACTGCGACTTCAGCCGATGGCAGTGCCAGTCA
>NZ_JBLZIO010000087.1:0-244 GCF_048553315.1 Legionella sp. ST3F1
TAGCTAAGTTCGGACGGGATACCCGCTGAAAGCATCTAAGCGGGAAGCCTCCCTCAAGATGAGTTTTCCCATGAAGCCCGTTGAAGACTACGACGTTGATAGGCGAGGTGTGGAAGCGCAGTAATGCGTGAAGCTAACTCGTACTAATTGGCTGATTGTCTTGACCATATAACCTGAATTGCTTTGAGGTTATAGGCAATAATGAAAGACGAATACGTTTGTGTTACCTCACATTCTTTACCGG
>NZ_JBLZIO010000088.1:0-242 GCF_048553315.1 Legionella sp. ST3F1
TTGGTACCCTGGATGGTGACTGTGACGAGCTGGGTTGCTGTTCCATCTAAAGATTTTGCCGTGAAGCTATCGGTTAACGTTTGGCCAGCCCCTAATTGCTGGATGGCCGTTTGCGCATTGTTCGCCGTGTACGTCCACACCCCATTGGCAGCCAGGGTAAAGGTACCGTAGGTGCCTGCCACGGAAGGCTGGGCGATGAAACTGGATTGGCCGGCATCGACATCGGCAATGGTCAAGGTACC
>NZ_JBLZIO010000089.1:0-241 GCF_048553315.1 Legionella sp. ST3F1
AAAGAAAGCATCATTATCAAAGGGATCCTGGCTTATTTGCGGATTACTCTTTTGCACAGGATTATTTTGCTGTGCATCAAGAGCCATGGCTCCTTCAGAGACCATCGTGATAAGAGGAACAGAAATTAAAATAGGAAGCAGTTTATTTTTCATATAAATCTCCTTTCTAAATTGAATATCAAACCTTCACGTCTTAGAATAGACCGTTATGCACGAATAGCCATAACGCTATTTTAAGTTC
>NZ_JBLZIO010000090.1:0-238 GCF_048553315.1 Legionella sp. ST3F1
TAGATACAGCACGCCGGGCCCTGATTGATACACGGGATAAAAAATATAAACTAATGGCAGTAGACCGCTTAAAATCTGAATTGATCACCAATATAAGTCATGAATTACGTACTCCTTTAACACTCATTTTATGTCCGCTCAAAACTCTTCTGTTATATGAGGCGAATTCACTCCCTGCTGAAGTATCAAAAAATTTTTAGCGTATGCAACGCAATGCGGTCCGGCTTTATATATTGGT
>NZ_JBLZIO010000091.1:0-236 GCF_048553315.1 Legionella sp. ST3F1
ACAAAAACAACAAGAGCCAAGACAGTAGAAATAAGGAAGAACCAGCGACATTTCGCTAGCTTGAGTGCCTGTGCCATGATCTTCGAGCATCGCAGCGGAGCATACATATAAGTATGTGAGCAGCGAAGCACAGAAGATCCACAAAAACAACAAGAGCCAAGACAGTAGAAATAAGGAAGAACCAGCGACATTTCGCTAGCTTGAGTGCCTGTGCCATGATCTTCGAGCATCGCAGC
>NZ_JBLZIO010000092.1:0-235 GCF_048553315.1 Legionella sp. ST3F1
TGGTAGATTTCCGAGCAAAAATCCGTATACTACTACTTGCTCTGCATGTGCACGATCTAGCTCTGGGCGTAAGCCCACAAATCTGCTAGTATTGCGGGTATTTTTCACGATTATATAAAGGTTTTTTTAATGCGTTGGCGTAATTTATTTGTTCTAGTTTTATCAATCATAGCAGCTGGCAGCAATTTCTAAAATCTTGTCCCAATAAGGTACCGTAATATCAACGATGGGGGCC
>NZ_JBLZIO010000093.1:0-233 GCF_048553315.1 Legionella sp. ST3F1
GTCCATGATCCCAACTGTAGTCGTAAGTTAAGGATGTTTGCAAATCTAAAAAATCATTGATTCCTGCCTTAATAATAGGGATGACTTCAATGTTTCGAAATCCGTTCGGATAACCACTAGAAAAAGCATAGGGTTCAAAATTGAAATGGCCTGCGGGACTTGTTTTTCCTGCAGGGGCAAGCAACGGGCCTGTGACCCATGGTCCCGCTATGGCCGCTGGAGTAAAGAATAAT
>NZ_JBLZIO010000094.1:0-232 GCF_048553315.1 Legionella sp. ST3F1
CCCACTTGGTGGGTAGCAACATCAGGTGCGGCGGGGGTTTGGTTAGTCGTACTACCGGATGAAGGGGGATTAAGCAGTTGATAAGGATCATTACCTATCATCACTTGAGCAACCGCTGATAAATCAATATACAGTTGTTGAATCGCTATTGCTCTCGACGATTGTGCTGTTTGTAATTCACTGGCCGTAATCGATGTAATTGACGATTGTATATTATCAGCCCCTGTATAAT
>NZ_JBLZIO010000095.1:0-232 GCF_048553315.1 Legionella sp. ST3F1
TCGTTGTAGCGGTTAATCAGGAAGTGAGTGCTAATCCAGCACTGGTTAACAGCGACCCGTATGGAGCTGGTTGGCTAGTCAAATTAAAAGCGCATAATCCCGCTGAGTTAAATGAATTGTTGAATGCCGAACAATATCACAACGAGATAGCAGAGGAACACTAATAATGCCTTATATTCCACACACAGACGCCGATACGCACGCCAGGTTGGCGAGCATTGGAGCCAACCAA
>NZ_JBLZIO010000096.1:0-232 GCF_048553315.1 Legionella sp. ST3F1
ATATCAACCTAGCCAATTAGAAGAGGGAAATTTAGTTTATGTACTGTCAAAAGAAGAACTTCATATTCCCAAAGTAAACGAGGGTCATATTAATTTATCTTTACATGGGAACCCTCTTTTAGTGTTAATTCATTACCCTGATCTGGCAAAAATTACCAGTCTTGATCTTTGTTTGGCGTATCTGAATGAAGGAGAGGTTGCTCAATTACTTCAATTGATGCCTCAAATTAAA
>NZ_JBLZIO010000097.1:0-231 GCF_048553315.1 Legionella sp. ST3F1
TGCCAAAAGCGTTGCCAGCTGATCGATGTACCTCATAGCTTGTTGTTGTTACCCCTAAAATTAAACCGGGATTGAATGAAAGATATAGTACCGAAGACAGTTGAATCCTCATCTGATGTAGAATACGAGCTAATTCAAAGATCGCGCCGTCACCGGCTTTGTGATGGGGAAGTGGTTTTGCACCTCTTCTATTGCAGGGTTCGTAGGGGCCTCGGTGGCTTCTTTAACGGC
>NZ_JBLZIO010000098.1:0-230 GCF_048553315.1 Legionella sp. ST3F1
GAGTAGTTTTGCAACACCAGGGCCGTCTCATGAAATCCTTTCGTTATTCGGTCAAGTCTATTTCACGGCCACCTGTGGCTTAACACCTTTGTGACTAGACTCCCTGGGATCAAGAAGCATTGACGGATTTAGCGCCCAGAAATGAAACAGGGGAAATCATTTCCCCTTTTTTGATACTAATTATTACCGCAGAGAGCTAATCAGGCGTTTAATCTCGTGTCCCTACGTAC
>NZ_JBLZIO010000099.1:0-230 GCF_048553315.1 Legionella sp. ST3F1
GCCTACGTTGTACTGGATCAAAACGCTCAACTATCTGCTACAGATATTCGCTCCACCCAGAAAGCAAAGATTCCTGACTACATGATCCCTTCTCGATTCTTTGTTGTATACAAATTTTTAATAACTCCAAGCGGAAAAATAGATAGAAAAAATTTACCCACCCCCTGTAAACAATTTACTTCTAGTAATGATTACGCGGAGCCAAATAATGAAAGTGAATTGCAATTAAA
>NZ_JBLZIO010000100.1:0-229 GCF_048553315.1 Legionella sp. ST3F1
AGCCGCCAAAATTTCCCATTATTTACA
Source organism: Legionella sp. ST3F1 (assembly GCF_048553315.1). Lineage (NCBI taxonomy): Bacteria > Pseudomonadati > Pseudomonadota > Gammaproteobacteria > Legionellales > Legionellaceae > Legionella > Legionella sp. ST3F1. The sequence goes on from NZ_JBLZIO010000100.1 coordinate 28, forward strand.
CCGGTTGAACATTAGGAGCATGGTTTACAGCGTGCTTTTAATTCGCTTTTAACCAGAAATCTTAATTCTTTCAGCGACTAGAGATACAGGAATTATTTTTTCAATAATTCCTGTGCTAAGTCACCCCTTTAAAAAATAAAGGAAGAATAATGGTGAAAACAAAGCAAGAAACCTTGAGGAAAACGAATTTAATCGATAGTCC
>NZ_JBLZIO010000101.1:0-229 GCF_048553315.1 Legionella sp. ST3F1
TGCAATGCCTGACGGGGAATTCAACCAACTCTATTGGCACATTGCAGAGCGTCTATTTGAGCCTAAAACCATTGGAGACCTGTTAGGCATCTTAGCTCCTAACATCACTGCTCTAGTCAGCTATGATGTTGCTTCTGATGCCAATCAGGGTTCGTTACGCGAACGAGCCAAAAATCCGGTCTTCCATTTTGAAGAAATAGATCTTAACAGTTTAAAGCAGGAACCATCG
>NZ_JBLZIO010000102.1:0-229 GCF_048553315.1 Legionella sp. ST3F1
ATTGATAGCGTAACTCTTCCTGATTACATAAAGAAAAAACAATTAATGATGAATCAATCTCCAAATCACTTGAATAGTGAAGAATTCCATCAATGGGCCGGGTCTTGGCTAAAACTGTAGTTCCTGTTAACAAAAAATCGCACATAAATGGGGATACGGACTTTATTTCTCTTGTTATCTTCAGTAAGTTCAATACAGTTAACCTCACCTATTTTCACTCCTAGAGAGG
>NZ_JBLZIO010000103.1:0-228 GCF_048553315.1 Legionella sp. ST3F1
AAGAAGCCGCCAAAATTTCCCATTATTTACACCGGTTGAACCTTAAGAGCATGGTTTATAGCGTGCTTTTAATTCGCGATTAACCAAAAATCTTAATCATTTCAGCGACTAGAGACACAGGAATTATTTTTTTCAATAATTCCTGTGCTATGTCACACCTTTAAAAAATAAAGGAAGAATAATGGCGACAACAAAGCGAGAAACCTTAACGGAAACGAATTTAATCGA
>NZ_JBLZIO010000104.1:0-227 GCF_048553315.1 Legionella sp. ST3F1
AGGATAGATTCGTCGGTCACTGCGTTTCCTTCTCACCGCGACGCGGCGCACTGAAGTGCGTCCAAAATGCTGCGCCACGCTTCGCGTTCTTCGCTTCGCATTTTGTCGAACCTCTCGGTTCGAACACTTCCGGGCGTAGCCTGTTTGCTTGCAACTGTCTCTTGATCAGATCTCTGCCGATTTTTTGTACAACAAGTAACCTTCTAAACGCTCTTGGAGTTTAAACC
>NZ_JBLZIO010000105.1:0-224 GCF_048553315.1 Legionella sp. ST3F1
GGACGGTAGCCGTTGAAGAATGGTGTATGACGACCACCTTCATCTTTTGATAACACATAGACTTCTGCTTCAAATTTCGTATGAGGCTTGATTGTTCCTGGCTTCGCCAATACTTGACCACGCTCAACTTCATCACGCTTCGTTCCACGTAATAGCACACCAACGTTATCCCCAGCGCGCCCTTCGTCAAGAAGTTTGCGGAACATCTCAACGCCTGTGCAGGT
>NZ_JBLZIO010000106.1:0-223 GCF_048553315.1 Legionella sp. ST3F1
GGTTTTACTCGCAGATGAACAGTTTAAGGCTAGTGAAATGATGAAAAATTCAGATTAGATTGAGTGCGATTGCCATAAGATTCGTTTAGCCATTTTTATCTCCGCTGATAAATTTGGTTAGCTGGCGGGGAGGAGTTGAGAGCCCTCTCTGTCAGCGCTTATTGCATTTAAATACGTCAAACGCAGATTTATACTATTTGATTCTTGAGTGTCTTGCAATTGA
>NZ_JBLZIO010000107.1:0-218 GCF_048553315.1 Legionella sp. ST3F1
TTGTCATGGTAGCCGGCCAGGGCATAGATTACGGCGATTTCATGGACTGAAGCCTGATGCCTGGTTCGGTACTCTTCTACCTTGGCATGGTTGCCCCCTTGAGCATAGCCTTTAACAATTGCATGTATCGAAGCCTGATGTCTGGTTCGGTACTCTTCCACTTTGTCATGGTTTCCAGCCCCAGCATAGGCTTTGGCAATCATGTCTACTGAAGCTTG
>NZ_JBLZIO010000108.1:0-215 GCF_048553315.1 Legionella sp. ST3F1
TGGCCGGCATCGACATCAGCAATAGTCAAGGTACCGCTCTTGGTTAAATTACCACTCGTCAGTGCTGTATCTTCGGTCACTGTCCCGGTAGACACCCCGGCAATCACCGGGACATCATTGGTGCCCTGGATAGTGACCGTGACCGTTTGACTGGCACTGCCATCGGCCGAGGTCGCAGTAAAGCTATCGGTCAGCGTTTGGCCAGCCCCTAACTG
>NZ_JBLZIO010000109.1:0-215 GCF_048553315.1 Legionella sp. ST3F1
CAGTTAGGGGCTGGCCAAACGCTGACCGATAGCTTTACTGCGACCTCGGCCGATGGCAGTGCCAGTCAAACGGTCACTGTGACCATCCAGGGTACCAATGATGTCCCGGTAATTGCCGGGGTCTCTACTGGTACAGTCACCGAAGATACAGCACTGACGAGTGGTAATTTAACCAAGAGCGGTACCTTGACTATTGCTGATGTCGATGCCGGCCA
>NZ_JBLZIO010000110.1:0-214 GCF_048553315.1 Legionella sp. ST3F1
GGCAGTGCCAGTCAAACGGTCACTGTGACCATCCAGGGTACCAATGATGTCCCGGTAATTGCCGGGGTGTCTACCGGTACGGTGACTGAAGATGTCAATGTCACCAGTGGTAATCTGACTAGTAGTGGTACGCTCGGCATTGCCGATGTCGATGCCGGCCAATCCAGTTTTATCGCCCAGCCTTCTGTGGCAGGCACCTACGGTACCTTTACCC
>NZ_JBLZIO010000111.1:0-211 GCF_048553315.1 Legionella sp. ST3F1
AGTCAAAATGCTGAAGAAATGTAGATGACAAATTCATAAACGTATCCTTACTGCTGCCTTTTTATGCAGAAAGTATATGATTAGTTATTTAAAATCAATCGGTTATTTCTCTAAATTTGAGTGCGATTGCCATAAAACGAATCTTAGTCTATTTCAGTTTTGTATTTCAATGGCATGTCCGTAAGAAGCCGCCAAAATTTCCCATTATTTA
>NZ_JBLZIO010000112.1:0-204 GCF_048553315.1 Legionella sp. ST3F1
CGAGGAGAGACGGCGCCCAGACCGCAGTGTACACGTCAATACATGAGGATTCGAGCACCGGTTCGACGAAGCGATGCGCCAATGCAGTAGCGTATAAAAATAGACGTCTTGCGAAACTCACTGCAGAGAGAGCAGCGCGAGGAGAGACGGCGCCCAGACCGCAGTGTACACGTCAATACATGAGGATTCGAGCACCGGTTCGAC